>JBJTJJ010000104.1:0-6258 GCA_046095445.1 Sediminibacterium sp. | reverse complement strand
GGAAATGGGCTTTCAGACGCCGGCGAGTGTGCAGTTGATGATTGAGGCTGAGCGCAGGGCTTATGCGGACAGGGCGGCTTACATGGGGGATCCGGATTTCTTTCCGGTGCCTGTCACAACATTGCTCAGTGATGCCTATTTAACACAACGCATGGCGGATTATGTAGCTGATAAAGCTAGCAGCAGCAGTATGGTGAAGGCCGGTGTTATCAAGGAGAGTGAGCAGACCACGCACCTCAGTGTGATGGACAAGCAGGGGAATATGGTGGCAGTAACGACCACCTTGAACGGGGGTTATGGAAGCCGCACAGTAGTAGGAGGAGCAGGATTTTTACTGAATAATGAGATGGATGATTTCAGTGTGAAGCCCGGCGTACCGAATATGTATGGTGCTGTGGGTGGGGAAGCAAATGCGATAGCTCCCGGCAAGCGGATGTTGAGTTCAATGACGCCAACCTTATTGTTGAAGAATGACCGACCTTTTTTAGTGGTAGGAACGCCCGGTGGAACGACGATACCTACTTCGGTTTTTCAGGCGATCGTGAACATAGTAGATTTTGGTATGACGGTGGAGGATGCGATCAATAAACCCAAGTTTCATCACCAGTGGTTACCGGATGAAGTAGCAGTGGAGCGTGATTTTGATGTAAATACGAAGAAGGCCTTGCAGCTGATGGGTTATAAGATCACGGAGCGGGCGGCCATTGGCCGAACAGAGGCGATCTTGATTAATAAACAGGGTAAGCGCGAGACGGCAGCTGACAAGCGTGGAGATGACTCTGTCAGTGGATTTTAGATAAGGTCTTTGGTCTTTGGCGGTTGGTCTTTAGCTTGATTATCTCAACGGGAATGAATATCATTCCAAAGACTTAAGACCATAAGCTAAAGACCCTAATTGTCTTTGGTCTTTTTTTTCTCCGCAGGGTCTTTCTTACGGCTTGTACATAAGAAGACCCTGCGGCATGAAAGAAAATTAAACTTATCACTGTATATCTTTAATAATAATGATCTGCTTTCAAGCCGCAAAGTCCTCCTCCTGCGTCGGAGAGACTTTTCGGAGAAAAATCCAGTCTTTGGTCTTTGGCAATTGGTCTTTGGTATGATTCTCGTCTCCTAAAAGTCTACTGTCGAGCAAGTGTTCAGTAAAACTTTACGGAGGAAATTAATCCTTTCTCTATCATTGTATAGCCTTCATCATTTCCCGGATGGCAGCTTCTAACTGCGTATCACGGCCATTGAGTAAATCTGTATATGGCAGCGGTACACGCACATCAGGTTCTAACTGAAGATTCTCAGTTGGCCGCTTTTCTTTTCCAATCGTTGCCACCATCGGAATACCAAAAACAATCGTTGGATCAATTTGTGTTTCCCACCATACCGCCGTTCCTGTGCCTGGCACAGCCATACCAATCAATGGACCTACACCGGCATTTTTATAGATATAAGGGAAGATAAATGCATCGGAATAATTCCCCTCTCCCATCAGCACACAACTGGGTTTCTGCCACCGGTCCATGGGTTCGGTTGGAGGCACTTTATTCCCCTGTGGGGCAAATTCGAGATAGGTCTTGCCACTGAACAAGGTGAGCAGGTCATTGTGCAACCAACCACCACCATTGAAACGGGTATCGATGATGATAGCTTTTTTGTTTTTGTTCTTTCCCATCACCTCATCAATCACTGATCGATAACTTCCATCATTCATTCCCTGCACATGTACATATCCCACAGTTCCCTTACTGATAGAGTCAACCATCTGGTACATTTTACTGGTCCATCTTTTATACATGAGTGCAGACTCTTCAGCAAAGCTGATGGGCTTGATGCTCTCTTCCCATGCATTACCCCTGGCATCCTTGCCACTCAACAAAATCCATTTTCCTGCCTTCCGATTGAGCAGACGTGACCAATCATCACCACCGGAAACAGATTCACCATCGATGCTCTCAATAAAAACACCGGACTTAATTTTACTATTGGCACGATCAGCCGGACCATCAGTCAATACTTCTGTTACCCTGATTCCCTGAGCCACTGCTGTTTCATCGAAGAAAAGTCCGAGAGCAGCGGTGTTATCAGGATTGATCTGTTGCGGTGAATAACGTCCACCTGTATGAGAACCGTTCAATTCTCCCAGCAATTCACTCAGCAATTCCTGAAAATCATAGTTGTTACTGATATGAGGCAGGAATTTTGCATAAGCATCATGGTACATTTTCCAGTCAATGCCGTGAATACGCGGATCATAGAATTTTGCTTTCACCTGACGCCAGGCATGTGAGAATATATAATTCCGTTCTGCAACAGGGTCAAGCAACATCTCTGTATTGATGGCAATAGGTGTTGTTTTTCCGCCATCATCGACTTTCAACAGCGCACCATTGTTCACCACCAACAGACTCTTACCGTCTTTAGAAAGTTCCAGCTTGCTGCCGCCTGCGCCCAGTTTGGCAAGGATTTTCGTTTCTCTGGTGCGGGTATCACTCATCCACAGATCATACCCCTTTTCAAAAGCAGCGAGGTAATAAATTTTGCTGCCATCAGAAGTAAGCGCATAATCACTGATACTGGCACTGTTAATAGTAAGTCTCAATTTTCTGGTATCAATGCCGCTGAAATCCGGTGACCATTTTTGAGTGGAATCTTTTTTGGTAACGGACTTCTGTTCTTTTTGCAGGGTGAATTCATCTTTGGTCAATCTGAATTCATCATAGGCAGCGGCATCCAGAAACAGCCCATAGATATCCACTTCACGACTACCCTGATAGGCCAGGGATCTTCTGCCGTCGCGGTTGTTGGCCCAGGTAATGAGTTTACCGTCCATACCCCACTTGGGATTGCTCTCGCCGAAACCACTGTTCACCGGGTGAAGTATGGGAGCATTCCCGCTGGCAGCAATGACAGCTGTCTTCGCACCACCAAAACCGAAATACATATCATCAGCCAAGAGATATTGACCATCCGGACTCCAGCTAAAATCAATGTCCCCATCAGCATAGCTATAATTGCGACCCGCAGGTAAAAGGGTGCGGGACTGCTTCGAGGTAAGGTTAAATACTTTCAGTACGTTCCTGTTTTCCAGGTAAGCCAGTTCTTTTCCATCGGGAGAGAAACGGGGCTGAAATTCTTCTGCATCGGTAGCAATGAGTGGCTCCTCTTTAACTACAGTACTGGCATAAAAGTATGGCTCTTCCTTTCTCACCATTTTACAGGAATAGATGTCCCAGCTTTTCCCACGTTCCGTAGCGTAGATCAGCATCTTTCCATCGGGCGACCAGCGCACCATTCTTTCTTGTTCGGGCGTGTTGGTAATTCTCTTGGTGATACTTCCTTCAACGCTGGTAACGAATACTTCTCCCCGGTTGATGAAAGCGATTTCTTTGCCATTGGGGGAGAGAGAAAATTCAGTGACGCCACCTGTAACCGGTATATTTTTCTCGAGAGAATTTCTTCCCTCGTTGAGTAATGTGATGTTGACCTGGCGAGGTGTTTGTTGGTCCCGCATTGTATAGATGGCTCCATCGTAGGTGAAGCACAACAAATTGTTTCTACTGATACTTAAGTGACGAACCGGGTGGTGCTTGAATTGGGTGAGCTGAACGGGTGATGAACCATCGAGTTTTTGTTCGAAGAGATTTTGATTACCGTTTTTCTCGCTCAGGTAGTAAACAGCCGCATCATTGGCAGCAAAGACGGGTTCACGGTCTTCCCCTTCAAAGCCGGAAATTTGTAGGTACTGATTGGATTGCAGGTCCAGCAGCCAAATATCGCGCGTAACGGAAGAAGTATGGTGTTTGCGCCAGGGGTCTTCATACCCTTTCCTATCCTGAAATACCAGTTGGGTTCCTTTGCTATTCAGCTTGGCAAGGTCCATTCCCGCACCGGAGATCAGACGGGCATTTCCACCCTGGATGGGAACACTGTATAGATTTTGGAAGAGACGGGGACTATAGAACCGAATGTTATTGGCAGCAACCAGCCGGGAGCTGCCGAACCAGACGGATTGATCATCGGTGGAAAAATCAAAGGGGTAGTCGTTAGCGGAATGAAAGGTCAATCTCTTTGCCTGACCGCCGTTGACGGGAACGGTGAACACGTCGAAGTTACCATAGCGATCGCTGGCGAAGGCGATAGTTTTTCCATCATGGCTCCATACGGGCATCATGTCATGTGCTTCGTGAATGGTCAGCGGGCGGGCGGTGCCACCTTTTGCATCTACGAGGAAGATATCGCCTTTGTATCCGAAGGCGATGGTATTGCCATCGGGCGAGATAGCTGGGTAGCGCAGCCAGAGGGGTTGTGCCTGCAGTGAGTTGGGCAGATTGGTTAGGAGAACAAATGTGAGGAATAGTAGTCGTTTCATATGGTGCAGATTTGAGGAATAAATTTAGTTCTAAAATGGATGGAGTGATGAAAAAGGAAAAGAAAAAAATTGGTCTTTCGTCTCCGTGTGTGAGCCGCAGGGTCTTCTTACGCGCACGCCGTAAGAAAGACCCCGCGGAGGAGAAATAAAAAAGGAATTGGCACAGAAATTAAAAGTCAGTACCTTAAGACTTCCCAATCAAATCATTACAATACTAATACCATCCACATGAAGTTATTTCGTTACTTCTTGCCCTTGGTGGCTGGACTTTCATTCACAACTGCACCTGCACAAAACAAGCCGCTCAGGCTGGGGGTAATCGGATTAACACATACCCATGTGCACTGGATCCTGGGTAGACCCGCGGATGATAAAGTAGTCATTGCGGGCATCGTAGAAAGCAATACAGATCTGGCCCGCCGCTATATGCAGCAGCATGGGTTGTCAATGAACCTGGTATATGCCTCAATGGACGAATTGATTGAAAAAGCGAGACCCGATGCTGTGGCTGCATTTGGAAGCATCGAAGAACACCTGGGGGTGGTTGAAAAATTTGCCCCATTAGGAATACATGTTATGGTCGAAAAACCTTTGGCTGTGAACATGGAACATGCCAAAAAAATGGAAGCCTTATCTAAAAAATATGGCATTCATCTGCTTACCAATTATGAAACGACCTGGTACCCAACGGTACATACTGCGAACGATTGGCTGCAAAAAGATAGCATTGGCAGTTTAAGTCAACTCATCATTAGAGATGGACATCGGGGTCCCTTGAAAATTGGAATCAACAGTGAATTTTTGGATTGGCTCACTGATCCCATAAAAAATGGCGGTGGAGCCATCACCGACTTTGGTTGCTATGGCGCCAATATAGCTACCTGGATGATGAAAGGAGAACGACCATTGCAGGTAATCGGAGTAACCCAGCAATTACAGCAGGAAAACAATCCAAAAGTAGATGACGAATCGACTATCCTTCTTGTCTATGAAAATGCCAAGGCCACGATACAGGCATCCTGGAATTGGCCTATTGGCAGGAAAGATATGGAAGTGTATGGGCGAAAAGGAGTGATCTATGCTGATAACAGAAATGAATTGAGGAAACGATTAGCAGTGGGCTATGACGGATTCACAGAAACAACCCATAAATTAACTGAACGCCCCGCTCCTTTCCACGATCCTTTTGTCCATTTTGCAGCTGTCATCAGAAAAGAAATTATCATTCCCCCCTTCGATCTTTCTTCGCTTGAAAACAACATGATCGTAATGGAGATTCTGGATGCTGCCAGAAGATCAGCAGCAAAAGGAAGAGCAGTGCAAATAAAAAGATAACTAAACATATTGAAAAGTATAACTAATTTTTTTTCGCAGGGTCTCCGCCTCCGGCGGAAGACCCTGCGCAGACGTAAAGCTGCGTTTGAGTATATAGTCCGTATTAATTAAATTGCAACATATTATTATTCGCATATGGGCAAAGAAATCCTAAAAATTCAGACCCTTCACCCCCAACCCGGCAAGACGAATAAAAATATCTCGCTGGACAAATACAATTTTATCAGGAAGAATCTATTGGCTGTGTTGGGAAAAAAGGAATTGACACATATGGAATTAATGGAAGCCCTGTACCAGCGGGTCAAAGATAATTTTGAGGGGAATGCACAATGGTATGGAGAAACGGTGAAACTTGACCTTGAAGCCAGAAAACTGATTGAAAGAACAAAAACAAAACCGGAGAAATACAGAGTAATAAAACCGTAAGTTTATTTTTGAAAGGTTACAATTCCTCACTTACTCCTCCACAAATTCCTCCAACGCTTGGGGTTGGAGCGACTTTTGGGAGAAAAAATAACTAAAAGTCCATGTTCATTCAGGTTATTCTCACAGTTTTATTG
>JBJTJJ010000103.1:0-1432 GCA_046095445.1 Sediminibacterium sp. | reverse complement strand
CATAACAGGTTATGTAACTGCCGTGCATGTAAACATTGGTAAATACCTGAATCCTTCAGATGTTTTATTTGAAATCATGAGTACGGATGACATTCACCTGGCTTTGACTGTTTATGAAAAGGATATTCCCTATTTGCGTGTCGGGCAGGAAGTATTGGCATACACCAATGAGCAGCCCAACCAAAAATATCGTTGCAAGATTTTGTTGATTGGCAGAGAAATAGCTGACAACAGAAGTGTTGAGGTACATTGTCATTTTTTAAAGGAGTCAGCACATCTTTTACCGGGTACCTATATGAATGCAGAAATCATGGTAAAAAATCAGTCGGCTACGGTGGTTCCCGATGAGGCGATTGTTCAGTACAACAATAAAAATTACATTTTCGTACCAACCGATAGCCTGATGTTCAGTATGCGAGAGGTACAAACCGGTATTTCAGAAAATGGCAATACCTTGGTAACAGGAGCGGGTATCTCACCTGAAACTAAGGTGGTGGTTAAGGGAAGCTATACCTTACTGATGATGCTGAAGAACAAACAGGAAGACTGATATTATAAAAGCACTATTGCACTACTATCGGAGATACCCCAGAATTTTCAGCATACTTTGGGAACTCTGTTCTTTAGCATAGAGCCAGTCTATCAACTTGCCATTCTTGTCGTACTCTACAATCACATGTTTGGGGGAGGGTATCAAGCAATGTTTAATTCCTCCATAACCGCTGATCTGGTCCTGGTAAGCACCCGTATGAAAGAAGCCAATATAGAGTGGATCTTTGTTTTCAATATCTTCCGGATTTGCTGACTTCAGTTTGGGAAGGAACACTTCATTGATATGTTCTTCAGAATCATAGTAGTCATGGCTATCACAAGTCATTCCTCCCAGCACTACACGCTGGTATTCATTTTCCCATTTGTTGATGGGTAACATGAGGAATTTTTCTCCGATTCCCCAGGTATCCGGAAGGGTGGTGATGAAGGAAGAATCGATCATGTACCAGCACTCCCTGTCATTCTGAATTTTTTGACCCGCTACACTATAAATATGAGCCATGCTCTCCCCTACCGTAAAGCTTCCGAATTCAGTATAGATATTGGGCATGGGTACCCTTGCTTTTTTACAGGCCTTTTTGATGTTACTGATGATCTCATTGATCATGAATTGGTAATCATATTCAAAACCAAGTGAGTGTTTGATCGGGAAACCTCCCCCTATATTGATTGAATCCAATTCCGGACAAATCTTTTTTAACTGACAATAGAGGTTGATGATCTTGTTGAATTCCGACCAGTAATAGATATCATCTTTGATTCCTTTGTTCAGAAAAATATGCAGCATTTTTAGCTGAAATTTTTTCTCATACCCTTCTATTTCATCAACATAAAACTCCAGTATATCTTTCGCTCTGATACCTAAGCGGGATGTATAGAA
>JBJTJJ010000102.1:0-3837 GCA_046095445.1 Sediminibacterium sp. | reverse complement strand
GGCGTGGATTTCAGACCTGTTGATACGGTCATTCAGGTTGGATCCCCCAAAGGCGTTGCTCGTTTTTTACAGCGTGCTGGAAGAAGCGGACATGGTCCACATGAAGTCAGTCGGTTGTATTTTCTTCCCACCCATTCTTTGGAACTAATTGAGGTAGCAGCATTGAAAACAGCCATCGAAGCATCCATCGTTGAAAACAGAGAACCATTGATACTCTGCTTCGATGTACTGCTGCAATATATCTGTACCCTTGCAGCAGGTGGAGGCATCGATGCCCGAAAAATTGTAGCGGAAATCAGAACCACCCATTGCTTTGCAGCCATCACAGATGATGAATGGAATGAAGTTATACTGCAACTAACCCGAGGTGGAAAGGCATTGCAACAATATGATGAATACCAAAAACTGGTATTGATAGACGGACTACTCTATTTCCGGAACAGAGGAATGATCATGCGCCACCGCTTACACATCGGAACAATTGTAAGTGATGCCATGATGAAAGTAAAAACAACAAGCGGACAATACATTGGAGTTATCGAAGAATGGTTCATCAGCAAATTATTACCGGGGGATGTTTTTACACTGGCAGGTCGCAACCTCGAATTACTCGGCGTTCGTGAAATGCAGGTTTTGGTACGACCTTCCAAAAAGAATAAATCAATCATACCTTCCTGGATGGGTGGACGAATGAGTTTAACTGCCAACCTGGGGGCCTTGCTGCGCAAGACTTTCCAGCGGGTGCTGGAAGAAGAAAATCAGGACGAGCTAATTGCATTGCAACCACTGATGCGCAGACAGCAGGAATTATCTGAAATCCCTTCCGAGGAAACACTATTGATTGAGCACATTGAAGATAAAGAAGGATATCATCTGCTCGTTTATCCATTTGAAGGAAGGCAGGTGCACGAAGCCATCAGCGCTCTGCTGGCTTACCGCATTGGGAAAATTTTACCCATTAGTTTTTCCATCTCCATGAATGACTATGGTTTTGAATTACTCAGTGACCAACCCATTCCTGTAGATGACAGCAATGTACATGAACTCTTCTCTACCGATCATTTGATAGAAGACATCCAGAAAAGTGTGAACAATACTGAAATGGCGAGAAGAAAATTTCGCGACATTGCTGTTATCGGTGGCTTGATCTTTCAAGGCATGCCGGGAGAAACCAAAAAGGCCCGACATCTCCAGTCTTCTGCATCGCTCCTGTTCAATGTACTGGAACAACATGATCCGAATAACCTTTTAATTCGACAGGCCTATCGGGAAGTGTTGTTTGAACAAATGGAAGAAGTACGTTTGAGAAATGCACTCCAACGCATTCAAACACATCCCATACACATTCGGTTTCCGCAACAACTCACCCCTCTCTCCTTCCCCATCATTGCAGATGGATTGAACAGAAATAATTTATCAACTGAAAAACTGGAGGATAGAATCAAAAAAATGCAAAGAAGCCTGAAAAAATAAACTATCAGGAACTAACTTGCCTCTTCTATTCATTGTATGCACGCAGCCCCGCTTTTATTCAACCCCCTCGATCAACACTGCTGGCTTTCGCCCCATCGTTGTCTTTTTTGGGAAGAACAAAAAATGCTGGTTTTGTCAGACCTGCATTGGGGCAAGAGTGGGCATTTCCGGAAACACGGACTAGCGGTGCCGGATGCCACAGCTACGGAAGACCTGCATCGCCTGACCCAACAGATGAGTTATTTTCAGCCGGAGCAGGTAGTAATTGTAGGAGATATGTTCCATAGCCATGCCAACTTACAGATGGAACAATGGATTCGATGGCGCAATAATTTTTCGTCTGTGAACTTCATGCTCATCAAAGGCAACCATGATATTCTTCATAAAGATTGGTATGAACGCTCGAACATCCGATTGATTGAGCACCATTGGTGGCAGGCCCCTTTTTATTTTGTGCACGATGCGGAAGATGGTGTACTTCCCACAGAACAGGAAGGTGTGATTATATCTGGCCACCTGCATCCGGGCATTTCCATGAAGGGCAGCGGCAAACAAAGTCTGCGCTTACCCTGTTATTATTATTCTGCTCCCAATTTATATTTACCTGCTTTCAGTCAATTTAGTGGAATGGCGACGATCAGGCCTAAAAAAAAGGACCAGGTATTTGCAATTGTAGGTGCAGAAGTGGTCGCAGTATAAATGATGTTGCAGCGCCGGTGAAATAAATTGGAAATCGATCATGCAAATTTTTTACCATCCCATCTATGCGCATCCGTTGCCGGAAAACCATCGTTTTCCCATGGTAAAGTATGAGCTCATCCCTGCTCAGTTGTTGCACGAAGGCACTTTAGAACCCCATCAAATAATCGCACCCGATATTTGTCCCGATGAATGGATAACCGCTGTACACACAACAGAGTACCTGCACAAACTCAATACTCTCTCTTTAACAGCTTCTGAGCAGAGAAGCATTGGTTTTCCTCAGTCAGCAGCACTCATACAACGAGAAAAAATGATCACCCAAGGCACAGTCAATGGTTGTCACTGGGCGATGAAGGAGGGGGTATCACTCAATGTTGCGGGTGGAACGCACCATGCGTTTGCTGACAGGGGGGAGGGATTTTGCTTGATCAATGACATGGCGGTAGCTGCTGCCTATTTATTGCGGGAAAAGCTGGCGAGACAAATTATTATTATTGATTTGGATGTACACCAGGGTAATGGCACGGCTAGTATATTCAGGGAGGAACCCCGGGTCTTTACTATGAGCATGCATGGCGCGCATAATTATCCTTTCAGAAAAGAAAAATCCGATTTGGATCTCCCACTGGCTGATGGCTGTTCCGGCGCTGATTATCTTTCATTGCTGCACCAACATCTTCCGGGTTTACTTGACCGGCTGCAACCTGATTTTGCTTTTTATCTCAGTGGTGTTGATGTGCTCGACACTGATAAATTCGGAAAGCTTAGATTGACCCTGCAGGATTGCGGCGAACGCGATCGCTATGTATTCACGCAATTACAGAAGAGAAACATTCCGATTGTGGTCGCCATGGGTGGTGGTTATTCCCCCAACGTCAAAACCATTGTGGAAGCCCACTGCAATACTTTTAGAATTGCGCGAAATATCTTCGGCTAAAGGTGAAAACTAACTTCTTCTAAAGGAGGAAGCAATCAATTCAACTTCTTCTTCAAACTGCTTACCTGCTCCTGCAAAGTATTCACCATCCCCGCCAACTGGCTGACATCCCAACGAGGTGCAGGTGTTGCCTTCTGAATAATATATACAGCCCGCCATATCTCCAACACATCCTCCGCATTCACCTGATAAGGTTCATACACCGGATTGTCACTGAGCAAGGTCAACTTATTTCTTGCCTTGGCATTCCGCAACACACGCTTGTAAACAACACCCTCCTGCTTCGATAAAACCACATAGGTATTGCTGTTCTTCACTTCCTCCAGATCATCCACCTTCTCCCCCACAATCACACTGCCACTCGGCGTGGGCAACATACTGTCACCCAAAATCTCAAAAGCCCGGTAATTACCCGGTGCCAACATAGGTAGTGTAAATGTATTCAGTTCATCAATGAACTCCGGATCCCCATAACCATTCAAATAACCCGCAGCTGCTTTCATAGGCACCAATCTGATCTCGGCTCTGCCACTCTGCAGCAGCTTACTGTTGCGCCTCCTCTCTAAATAACTGCCCCCTGTTTTTTCCGATAAATCTTTGAATAAAAAGTCTTCCAGACTAATCGAAAACAAATGACAAATCGTTTCCATCACCTCCAGCCGCGGCTCAGCACGCTCCTCTTCATAAGCACCCACCAACGATCGCTTGATTGATAACTTGTTGGC
>JBJTJJ010000101.1:0-1180 GCA_046095445.1 Sediminibacterium sp. | reverse complement strand
GCAAGTTTAGCTTTGATTCCAAGAGCAACAGCTTTATTTACTCGACCCAGTGTTTGAACAGGAGTTGTACCCGCAGCATCAAAAGCCGCTGCTGCTTCATCCATGTCTTTACTCAGTTCTGTCACAATGGTAGCAACAGGTGTTCTTTTGGCGGTAAGTACTTCATTAACGCTGGGAGGTGCTTTATAAAAGGGTACATCACCAAACCATCCGGCGAGGTGTAAGTATCCCCAGGCGCGTAAAATGAGCGCTTCAGCTCTGATGCGATTGTAGGTTGTAGTAGTTACATTGGCTTTACCATTTTCCATACCTGCTAATTGTTGATTAGCGCGTTGAACTAATCTGAAGGCCTGACTCCATGCAGAACTTACTATTGCATTGTTTACGAGGAAAGGTCCTCCATCACCCATGGCAATCAGGTCGGCAGCGTTGCCTCCTCTTTTCATGGCTATATCAGTACTTGCTTCAATTTCATAAAGCATTGGTGTATTGTTCGCAATGACCCACATGGCAGAAGCATATACGCCGATAAGTCCTTGTTCCATTTCAGCTTGGTTGCTGAGGAAGGTGGTAACAGAAGATGCATCCAGGGGTTTTCTGTCCAGAAACTTCTGGCAGGCACTCAACCCGAAAACGGCAACTGTAACCAACAGAAATAATATCTTTTTCATTTGATTGATTTTTTGCTGGTTCATTAAAAGGTTACATTAATACCACCTGTAAACGTCCGCATCAGTGGGTAAAACTCAGCGTTGGCGCTATTGATTTCCGGATCAAAGCCCTTCCAGGCACTTGTCAAAGTGAGTAGGTTGGCACAACTGAAATAAATGCGCAGGTTACTGATTTTAGATTTGTTCAACACGGAGCGTGGAACCGTGTACCCCAGGTTGATATTTTTAATACGGAAGTAAGCAGCACTTCTTATCCATTGAGAAGACAATAAATAATTGTTACCCCCAGAGCCGGATGGCAGTAATCTTGGAAAAACAGCATTTGCATTATCCGGGCGCCAATAATTTTTATGAATACTCAGCAAAGATGCTGCAAAATCTGTTGAGTTAAAAGGGATGGCTCCGGTACCACTCAGGAAATTATTTCTTTGACCGACACCTTGTCCAAAAATATTCAAATCCCAGTTGCCATAATTCAAATTAATGTTGATGCTATATTCATAGCGTGG
>JBJTJJ010000100.1:0-3929 GCA_046095445.1 Sediminibacterium sp. | reverse complement strand
GCTATTAGTGGTAATCTGGTAAACACAACATCCTCCTTAGCTTCCGTAACCTATCAGGTTAGTCCGGTTAGCGGAGTATGTACCGGATCTAATTTTACACTCACCGTATTCGTCAAGCCAATTGCAACAATCGGTGCAATGCTAACTGCCACCTGCTCGGGTAATTCATTTATTGTTAGTCCACAAAATACAGTGAATGGAATTGTTCCTGCAGGAACACTCTATAATTGGAGTTTACCACAGGGTACCGGCTTTAGCAATGGAGCATCAGGGAATCTGCAAACTTCAATCAATGGTAACCTGACTAATACTATTACATCGACAGTAACTGCTACCTATTTGGTAACACCGGTATCAGATAATTGCACTGGCAGCGTATTTACTCTTGCTGTGCAAGTGTTCCCCAACCCTGTGCTGAATTCTCTTGCTGCTGGAAGTCCGATTTGTTCAGGCGAAATTTTCAATTACACACCAACGAGTGCAACACCCGGAGCTGGATTTAACTGGACCTACCTGCCTGTTTCTGGATTAACAGCCGCTACTCCATTGACAGGTACTGGAAATATTAGTCAGGTACTTATCAATACTACCAATACAACTATTACTGCCACATATTGGTACACTATTTCTGCTAATGGATGCACCAATCCAGTAACCAATGCAGTCACAGTTCTGGTAAAACCCGCACCATCTCTTAGCAGCACACTAACACCTCCCAATATCTATACCGGAACTGTATACAATTATACCGCAACAAGCAATGTGGGAGGTACTTCCTTCTCATGGACAAGGGCTGCTTTAACTGCTATCAATAATAATACACCTGGAACAGGTTCTTCAGCTGTCATACAGGAAGTATTAACGAATAGTAGTAAGGTACTGGTGGCTGTTCCCTATCGAGTTCAACTCACTGCAGCAGGTTGTAGTAATACTCAAACTGTCACTGTTAATGTAGTTCCAGATCTGATATTGTCTAGTACTTTGACACCATCCCCTGTCTGCAGCGGAACACTATTTACTTATACTGCTACTTCTGATGTTTCCGGCGTTAGCTTTAGCTGGAAGAGAAATGCAATTGCTGCAATTAATTCGAATACAGGAAACAATGGTATCGATGCTTCCATTTCTGAAACACTTTCGAGTTCAGCTGTAGTTCCGGTTCCTGTGGTTTATGATGTAACACTGTCTGCTTTTGGTTTATCCAATACCCAGCAGGTTACTGTTATTGTTCAGCCAACACCTTCAGCAGATGCGATTACTTCCCAGACTATTTGTAACCAGGGAGCAACAGCCCCAGTTAATCTAACAGGAAGAGTTGCCGGATCGAATTATAATTGGACTAATTCCTTGCCATCTATCGGATTACCCGCCAGTGGCAATGGAAATATTACTTCATTCACTGCTATTAACACAGGCACTGTTCCTGTGACAGCAAGAATTGAATTGACCCCTGTTTCCAATAGCTGCTCCGGAAGCCCTATCAGTTTCTCTATTACTGTTCTTCCAACACCGACTATTAGTTCACCCTTGACAGCAACAGCTATTTGTTCAGGAACTCCTTTTAATTATACAGTAAGTTCAGATGTGTCGGGAACTACCTTTACCTGGCAGCGTGAATCGGTGACAGGCATTACTGCATCGGGCAGTTTAACTGGAACTGGTAATATCACCCAACAAGTTCTGCGCAACCTGACAAGCGGACCGATTGTTCAAACATATCTATATACACTCAATGCTGCCGGCTGCGGCTTTAGTCAGCATATTGCAGTGCAAGTAACACCCGAGCCGGTATTGACCAGTACATTGACACCTCCGCCTATTAATGGTGCCAATGAATTCACCTATACACCTACTTCCTCTTTGCCGGGAACAAATTTCAGTTGGACAAGAGCGGTTGTTTCAGGTATTACCAATCCGGTAGGTTCAGGTGTTGATGGCATTCAGGAAATCCTCTTCAATCCTACTACTTCTCCCATCACAGTTACGTATGAATATACTTTGCAGGCAGGTGGATGTACAGGCACAGGTCTGGTAAGGTTATTGGTTAGACCCAATAGAACAACTTTATTCCCCGGTGCCATTGGTGGAACACAAGCAGTATGTATTGGAACAGCTGCCGCCACTCTGGTGTCACTTTCACCTGCATCCGGTGGAAATGGTACAATAGATTACCAGTGGCAGAGGAGTAATGATAATAGTACGTTTACCAATATACCTGGTGCGACCGGACTGACCTACAATCCGGGTGTATTATCACAAACGGCCTACTTCAGAAGGGTAGCGGTATCCGGCGACCAGGAGGTAACTACCTTAACAGTGACTGTGACAGTCAACAAAGCAACTACCCCTTCGGTAACGCCTGCTGGTCCTTTATTCCTGGTGACTGGTGGTAACTTCACACTTACTTCAACGACTGCTGTTGCTTATCTCTGGAGTAATTCTGCTACGACACAGAGCATCATTGTAAATACTGCGGGAGGTTATAAAGTAACAATCACTGATGCCAATGGTTGCAAGGATAGCTCGAATCTGGTAGCGGTTCATCCACCACCACCCACCACTGTCAATGCAACTTATATTATTGGAAATCCCGGCAATCCATCAAATTCAGGCGGACAGGTAACGGGACTCCCCGGATCAACCCTAAGATTCTATTTATTGCCTACTGGAGGAACTCCGGCAGGTCCGCCGGCTCTGCCTGGAAGTCCGGGTACTTATACCTATTACGTAAGTCAGGTTGTCAATGGATATGAAAGTGTTCGGGTACCCTATACTGTTACCATGATTGAACCGTTCAAGATAACGGATCCTCAAAAAGTATTGTCATCGAAGCCGGAAGTTCAGACGGATGGTAGTTATATTATAAAGTTCACTTTCTTTATCAATAATACATCCACTGTATTGTTAGATAGTATCAGAATGCGTGATGATCTGACAAGGGTATTTCCAGCAGGAGTAGTTTTTGATGTAATTTCTATTCGTGCCAGTGGAACTCTATTGGCCAATCAACAGTTCAATGGCAGTTCCAATATTCAGTTATTGTCAGATGTAAGTAAAATGAATCCGGGAGCCAGAGATTCCATCAATCTTGCGATTCGTATGATACCAAATGGATTCTTTGGTATCCTCAAAAATTCAGCGACACTCACTGCGCAGACACCTTTTGGTGCACTGACTATAACCACCAATGATCCATCTGTTTCTTCAGGGGCAGGAAGCAGGGAGCCAACACCTTTCGAAATACCCAGAGTTGAAATTTTTGTACCGGGTGGTTTCTCTCCGAATCAGGATGGCATGAATGATTATTTTGTCATCAGGAGACCATCACAAACAACCATACAACTGGAGATTTTTAATCGCTGGGGTAATTTGATCTACAAATCTGCAGACTATAAGAATGATTGGAATGGAAGAACCAACCAGCCCGGTAATGTGCTTGGTCCGGAAATACCAGACGGAACCTATTACTATATCATTAATGGTTTAGATAGGGCAACTGGAAGAGTGACAAGATTAAATGGATATATAACGCTCAAAAGATAATTGACAGTTCATGAAATGGCATTCTAACATATATAAGTTGCTCGCAGTTGTGGCTGTTTTATTCATGAGCGGCGCCATTTATGCACAGCAAAAACCAATGTACTCTCAGTATATGTTCAACATGCTGAACATTAACCCCGCCTACGCGGGAAGTAGAGGGGCGATTTCAGCAGTGGCATTGTACCGCAATCAATGGGTAGGATTTCCGGGAGCACCACGAACTACTACCTTCTCTTTTGATATGCCTTTGCAGAATAGAAAGGTGGGACTTGGCGTTCAATTTTATGATGACCGGATTGGAATAGAGAGAACGACAGGTTTCAATGCCATCTATGCATTTCGTTTTCAGTTTGCAGGTTCGGGTACGCTTAGTCTCGGTTTGCAGG
>JBJTJJ010000099.1:0-2437 GCA_046095445.1 Sediminibacterium sp. | reverse complement strand
AACCATAGGAGGACTGAAAGTGGTGATGGAGAACATCTGATTCAGATTTTACCGAAAACTCAGTTGTCAGCATTAGCCGAAGTTGAAGACATGTTCATCAATAGCGCTCATCATCAGTCGGTAGACCTATTGGCCGATGATCTTATTATTAGTGCTATGTCGCCTGATGGAGTGATTGAGGCAGTCGAATGGAAGATACCTGCAATCCATCCGCCAATGTTGGCGGTTCAGTGGCACCCCGAGCGAATGGGAAATTCACCAAATGAAGAGAATCTCTCAAAAAAACTGAGAAATTGGATATTGCAACAAGCAAAAATTTTTCATGAAAGCAAGCAAGAGAGAAAAAGTTTATTTCAATGAAATCTTATATAGCAACAAAAAAATAATTTATGGCAGCGAACAAGATAGATGTAATTAATCCTTTTAATCAACAATTGATACGCCAGATTGATGCTGATAATGAATTTACTGTAAAAGATAAATGGGAGCATGCAAAAAATTCGCAACTCAAATGGAGCCAGTTCACGCTTGCCGATCGAGTTTCAAGGTTACAAAAGTTTAAAGAATTACTATTATCTAATATTGATAGTCTATCTGAGTTACTTACCGATGAAGTAGGGAAGCCCATTTCACAGTCGAGAAATGAAATAAATGGGGCTTGTTTTAGAATTGAATGGTTACTTTCTCATGCTGCACAATATATTGGTGAAGAGTGGATGACCACCTCTGGAGATACTCATGAAAAAATAGTATATGAGCCACTTGGAGTAATAGCAAATATTTCAGCATGGAACTATCCCTATCTTGTCGGCATGAACGTTTTAATTCCGGCGTTGCTTACAGGGAATGCTGTTCTATATAAGCCATCTGAACTGGCATCTTTAACAGGAATGGCCATACAAACATTATTTATTGAAGCTGGGATTCCTGAAACAGTCATTCAAATTATAAAAGGCGCAGGCGATGTAGGGAACTTACTTATAGATTTACCATTAGATGGATACTTTTTCACAGGCTCATACAATACAGGAAATAAAATTTATCAAAAAATTGCAAATCGAAGAGTTGCTTGTGGATTAGAAATGGGCGGGAAAGACCCTCTTTATGTGACCAATGATATAGTTGATATTGTTTCTGTTGCTAAAGCTACAGCTGATGGTGCTTTTTATAATAATGGACAAAGCTGTTGTTCTGTCGAAAGAATTTATGTACATACTGATGTGTATGATCAATATCTTAATGCCTTTATAGAGGAAGTAAGCCATTACTCAATAGGAAACCCCCGTGATGAATCGGTATATATAGGCCCCCTTACCCGCAAAGAACAGGTACACTTTTTGGAAAATCAGGTAAGGGATGCTGTTTCGAAAGGGGCAGTACTTCATTGTGGGGGAAAACCATTATCCGAAAATGTTGGTAATTATTTTTTACCTACGGTGTTATCAGAAGTAAATCATCAAATGCTGGTCATGAAGGAGGAGTCTTTTGGACCCATTATAGGCATTATGCGCGTGACAAGTGATGAAGAAGCTGTCCAGTTAATGAATGATAGTGTATATGGACTTACTGCTTCGGTTTATACCAAGCACGAAAACAGAGCCATGGCTATTATGGTACAATTAGATGCAGGTAGTGTTTATTGGAACTGCTGTGACAGGGTTAGTCCGGCTCTACCCTGGAGTGGCAGAAAGCACAGCGGATTCGGCAGTACACTCTCTCATGCCGGATTGCGGGCTTTTACCCGCCCCAAAGCCTATCATTTAAGAGGGTAAAATGTAATATACTTAGGTATTGATTAGTACTGTTGGGTTACCTTTTTGTCTATAGCGTATTAAGGGTAAAAATTTGACAATGATACAGAAGACTTTGTACAAGACGAAGGAATATTCAAAAGTGAAATTTTCTATAGATGCAGCCGATGCAGCGCAAGCTGAAGTAGTTGGTTTGCATGGGAACTGGGAAAAGGGTATTGAAATGAAGAAAAAGAAAGATGGCACCTTTTCTGTAGAAATAAACCTTCCTAAAAATACACGCCACGAGTTTAAATACAGACTGAACAACGCGGAATGGCTGAATGAACCGGCAGGTGATGGTGAAGTGACCAATGTATTTGGTACCACCAACAGCCTGATTGAGCTCTAAATATCAGAGCCAGCGTTTTCTCCAAAAATAGAACAGGAATACTGCCATCGTTATTGCCATCACCAATAGGGTAAGATAAAATCCGTTGGGGTGGCCTGAGAGGGGTATAATGTCGAAATTCATTCCAAAAATTCCTCCGATAACTGTGGCAGGCGTCAGCACGCAGGTAACAATAGCCATTACTTTCATGACTTCATTCATTTTCAGGTTTACCTGGCTGATGTAGAGATCCTGAACGTTGATCATCAGATCGCGCAGGTTTTCTGCCAGATCATTGGCCTGGATGATGTGGTCG
>JBJTJJ010000098.1:0-2132 GCA_046095445.1 Sediminibacterium sp. | reverse complement strand
CGGCAGTGTTCATCGGACAGGCATTCGAAGGAGCACATACCGAAGAGGCCCATCATTAAGCATGAAATCTTTCCTAACCAATACAAACAAACACGTATGGATCTTCTGTTCGTCCTGTTGAGCACGACGGCATGGGCCAACGCCGGTGGCGCCATCGGTGCGGGTCTGGCCGCCATCGGGGCCGGCATCGGCATCGGCCAGATCGGCAAGGGTGCCGTCGAGGCGATCGCCCGCCAGCCGGAAGCGATGAACGACATCCGTGCCAACATGATCCTGGCTGCAGCGCTGGTAGAAGGTGCTGCCCTCTTCGGGATCATCGTAGGTTTCCTCGCCATGGTACTCAAATAAGCGTATCCGGCGGAAAAAAACAACCGCATTCAAAGCACAGGGCGGCGAATGCGGTTAACCTGACTTTCATTATTGAACTTATATTTTTCTCTTTATGAATTTACTTACTCCTGATCCGGGGCTACTCATTTGGACGCTGCTGGCTTTTTTGGTGGTTTTTGTAATCCTGAAATCTATGGCATGGCCTGCCATTATTAAAGGTTTGAAAGAGCGCGAGCAGAACATTGAAGAAGCTATTGCTACTGCTGAAAGAGTGAAAGGTGAAATGGCAGCCCTGCAGAGCGAAAACGAACAATTGATGGCACGTGCCCGCGAGGAGCGCAGCCAACTGCTGAAAGATACCCGTGAGCAAACACAGAAGATGATCAGCGAAGCCAAGGACAAGGCAAAAGCTGAATACGATCGTATTGTTGCCGAAGCACAACAGGCCATCACTCAACAAAAAAATGCAGCCCTCACCGAAGTTAAAAATCAGGTGGGCTCATTGGTGATTGAAGTAAGCGAAAAAGTGCTGCGCCGCGAGTTGAATGACCGCTCACAGCAGGAAAAATACATCAACCAGTTAGCTGAAGACCTGAAACTCTCCTGATATGCCTAATCCACGTTTAGCTGCGCGCTATGCCAAGAGTCTGGTTGACCTATCACAAGAGCAGGGCCAACTGGAAACGGTATTTGCAGACATGCAATTCCTCCACCGGCTCTGTTCTTCCAGTACAGAATTGGTGAACTTGCTGAAGAGTCCCGTGATCAAGTCTGACAAGAAAATAAAAATTCTGGAAGCGTTGACGTCCGGAAAAATCAGCGCGCTTTCTACTTCCTTTATTATCCTCCTGGCAAAGAAAGGTCGTGAAGGTGACTTGATGGAAATGGCACAATCTTTTGTGAAGCAATACCAGGCCCTCAAAGGCATTCATCCTGTTAAATTGACTACTGCTTCACCTGCCGGCGAGGCGCTGAAGCAATTGATAGAGGAAAAAGTGAAGGCAGCCAAGGGCTGGAAGCAAATTGAACTCGAGACAGGGGTGGATGAAAAACTCATTGGTGGTTTTTTACTGGAACTGGACAGCCAAATGTTGGACGCCAGTATCTTGCATGATCTCCGCGCAGTGAAGAGACAATTCGACAAAAATCTTTTTATACAGAATATCCGCTAATAGCGAAAAAATAAACAATCTAAAGCGTATCAATCATGGTAGACATTAAACCGGATGAAATATCAGCGATACTGCGTCAGCAGCTGAGTAATTTCAACGCAGGAGCCGATCTGCAGGAAGTAGGAACCGTATTGCAGGTGGGTGATGGTATCGCCCGTGTTTACGGACTCAACGGCGTATTGAGTGGTGAGCTCGTGGAATTTGAGAATGGTGTAAAAGCCATTGCCCTTAACCTTGAAGAAGATAAGGTGGGTGTGGTGTTGATGGGTGAAGGTGGAGATATCAAAGAAGGTGCTCGCGTAAAAAGAACCGGACAGATTGCATCCATTAAAGTGGGTGAGGGTGTAGTTGGCCGGGTTATTAATACCCTGGGAGAGCCCATCGATGGTAAAGGTCCTTTGAAAGGCGAATTATATGAAATGCCACTCGAGCGCAAGGCGCCGGGAGTAATCTACCGCGAACCGGTTAAAGAGCCACTCCAAACAGGTATCAAAGCTATTGATGCGATGATTCCCATCGGTCGCGGACAAAGGGAACTCGTAATCGGTGACCGTCAAACCGGAAAGACTGCCATCTGTATCGATACCATCATCAACCAGAAAGAATTTTATGAAGCAGGTCAGCCGGTAT
>JBJTJJ010000097.1:0-1531 GCA_046095445.1 Sediminibacterium sp. | reverse complement strand
TATTTATGTCTGAACAACCACTCCTTACTGTAACAATTGATAACATCACGTTACAAGTACCTGCCGGGACAACCATTTTGCAGGCAGCCAGAAAAATTGGTGGTGAAGTGGCGCCTCCTGCCATGTGTTATTACAGTAAGCTAGAAGAAAGCGGCGGTAAATGTCGGACCTGTCTGGTAGAAGTAAGCAAGGGCTCCGAAAAAGATCCCCGCCCCATGCCTAAACTCGTTGCTTCTTGCCGCACAACAGTGATGGATGGAATGGAAGTGAAAAATATCACCAGTCCTCGTGTACTGGATGCCAGAGCAGGGGTGGTGGAATTTTTACTCATCAATCACCCGCTCGATTGTCCTATCTGCGATCAGGCAGGAGAGTGTCATCTGCAGGATCTCAGCTATGAACATGGCAAAGAGGGTACCCGCTATGAATTTCAGCGCCGCACCTTCAAGAAACATGATCTGGGTCCTTACATTCAACTGCACATGACTCGCTGCATTCTCTGTTATCGTTGTGTGTACACCGCTGATCAACTTACTGCTCGCAGGGAACATGGTGTACTCGATCGCGGTGATCATGCTGAAATTGCTACACTCATTGAGAAGAGTCTTGAAAATAATTTTATCGGAAACGTAATCGATGTTTGTCCGGTAGGTGCATTAACCGATAAAACCTTCCGCTTCAAAAACCGCGTATGGTTCCTGAAACCTTTGAATGCTCACCGCGATTGTCCGGATTGTTGTGGTAAAGTGACTTTGTGGAATAGGGGTGATGAAGTGTATCGCGTAACAGCCCGAAAAGATGAGTGGGGCGAAGTGGAAAGTCTGGAAGATGGCTCTACCGCCTGGATTTGCAATACCTGTCGCTTCGATAAGAAAAAAACAAGTGATTGGATAATAGAAGGGCCCAGAGATATTAGCCGCCATTCTGTGATTTCCCAGGGACACTATGCAGGAAAGATTGGCACCACAACACCAACGGAAACTTTTACTGCTGTTCACGATGGTCGGCAGCCGAAGTTGCTCATGGACATCCACAATGTCAGTGAAGTAAACCGTCCTGAAATTGAACTGAGCCGGATAGCCGGACCATCACATGGCAACGATTTTCAAAAGGGAAATGAATAACAACCTGAAGTATGAGTTTATTGCAGTTGGACATATTATTAATGATCGAAAAGCTGGTCTTGATTGTTATCATCGTGCTGGCGAGTTTAGGTATTGCCCTTTACACCACATTCGCTGAGCGAAAAGTGGCGGCTATCCTGCAAGACAGACCCGGGCCTGAAAGAGCCGGTCCGCTCGGACTATTACAACCATTTGCCGATGGACTTAAACTGGTGATGAAAGAGGAGATCATTCCGGGCAGTGCTAACAAAGCATTATTCATATTGGGTCCTGCTTTGGCCATGACTGCTGCCCTGATGACTTGTGCTGTTATTCCCTGGAGCAGCCAGGTAGAATTGTTCGGAAGAAAAATTGATTTACAAATTGCTGATATCAATATTGGTATTTTATATGTGTTCGGTGTGGTG
>JBJTJJ010000096.1:0-4369 GCA_046095445.1 Sediminibacterium sp. | reverse complement strand
TCTTGCTGCAATTCACTCATATGTCGTATTTTGGGACTTAAAGATATTGGAAAGATACAGCGGAAACTGATTTTATCCGCTGCAGTTTTCCTTACCATAAAAATACTTGCCATGTCTGCTGAAAAAAAATCCTTCCGCCCTTATGTGGCTCCTGAGTCCAACACCAAAGAGCTCACCGTTAAGTCCATTTTGGTGGGCAGTCTCTTTGGCGTCATCTTTGGCGCTTCCACTGTTTACCTCGCATTGAAAGCCGGATTGACCGTATCAGCTTCTATTCCCATTGCAGTTATTGCTATCACACTGGGAAGAAAATTACTCAAGACAACCATCCTCGAGAACAACATCATTCAAACCACCGGCTCAGCCGGAGAAAGCATCGCTGCCGGTGTCGCTTTTACCCTGCCCGGCTTCCTGTTTTTATCATCGCCCACCAGTGCGGAGTATTTTAATTACCTCACCATTTTGATCCTCGCCATTGTCGGCGGATTGTTGGGTACTTTATTAATGGTTCCCCTACGCAAAGCCCTTATTGTTAATGAACACGAAACCCTGCCTTATCCGGAAGGTACTGCCTGCGGCGACGTACTGAAAGCAGGAGAGAAGGGCGGAGATTTTGCCAGAACGGCTTTTTGGGGACTGGGCGTGGCCTTCCTCTATGCGCTGCTCCAAAAAGTACTGCACGTGATTGCAGAAACACCATATTTCGCTACTCGTCAAATCAATAAATTTTTTCCTTCAGCAAAAATCTCCGGTGAGATCACACCCGAATACCTCGGTGTGGGTTATATCATCGGCTGGCGCATCGCCGGTGTATTAGTAGCCGGTAGTGTATTGAGTTGGCTGGTATTAATTCCTTTACTCAGCACTCTCGTGCCGGGTGAAGTCATCGCTACACAGTTGGTGAAACTGGGTTATCTGGCGGATGTCGCCCGTGCCGGTGGAAAGGGCGGATGGGACCCTGTTACGAAGACTTTTGGGGATTATTCCAGTGCGATTTACTATGCATATGTTCGTCAGATAGGTGCCGGTGCCGTGGCCGCAGGAGGCGTAATCACACTCATCAAAACCATTCCTACCATCATTCAATCTGTAAAGGGAAGCATGGCATCGCTCAAAGCGGAAGGTGAAACATCCGCGGCTTCTGTATTGAGAACAGAAAAAGACCTGAGTTTAAAAGTGGTGGGCTTCGGAAGTCTGGGATTGGTAGCACTCATCACGTTACTTCCACAAATACCAGGAGACAGTCTCATTCAAAAATTACTGGTGGGCGTACTCGTTCTTCTGTTCGGTGCTTTGTTTGTAACGGTTGCCAGCCGCATCGTGGGCTTAATCGGCTCATCGAATAGTCCGATCAGCGGCATGACCATCGCCACAGTGATGGGAACCAGTCTGATTTTTTTAGCTGTGGGCTGGACGGGACAAGCATTTGAGCCACTGGTATTGGTTGTTGGTGGTATGATTTGTATTGCTGCTGCCAACGCAGGAGCCACCTCACAAGATTTGAAAAGTGGTTACATCGTTGGTGCAACACCCAGAAACCAACAAATAGCATTGTTCGTGGGTGCCATCGTTTCCTCGATCGTTATTGGCATCACCGTGAAATTCTTAGATAAGCCCTCTTCTGAAATGGTAGAACAAGGTATTCAACATGCCATCGGTACTGAAAAATTTCCGGCACCACAAGCCACACTGATGGCAACACTGATTAAAGGTATCCTTTCACAGAATCTGGACTGGCAGTATGTTGTAGTGGGCGTATTCCTCGCAGTAACCATGGAATTGTGTGGCATCAAGGCACTCAGCTTTGCCATTGGCGTTTACCTTCCCCTGGCTACCACATTACCCATCTTCATCGGTGGTGCGATTCGTGGATTGGTGGAAAGTCACCAGAAAAAAGACCGGCACGCAGTGAGTCCGGAAGAAGAAGAATTGGGCCGGGGTAATTTGTTTGCAACAGGTCTGGTTGCCGGAGGTGCAGTAGCCGGCGTGTTGATTGCCTTTTTGGCCGGCTCCACGAGCGGAGAAAAATTCCTGGGGGCCGTGAGTACCGAACATGCAATATTGTCGGGAATCGGCGAGGGAGGATATTTTTTACTCGGCACCGTATTTTTTGCATTGATGGGCTGGATACTCTACCGGGTGGCTACCAGAAAATAGAGGAACAATGGATAGAGCGAGATTTGCTATCGGCTTTAACAATTTTGAATGCAATGGTATTTAAACATTGATTCATTGTAGAGGTCTATCCATAAAACAAGTTGTATGCGCTTTGTTCCGAAAAAAGCTTTGCTGACGATACTGGCACCCCTCGTGATTTATGGATTCACCGACCCCGGGAATTCCGGCAGCCGCGAAACTGTTAAGATGCCTTATCGAAAAGCAGGACTCACCCACGAACAGGCAGCAGCACACTTATTGAATAGGTTCACTCTCGGTGCTACCCCGCAACAAGTGAAGGCAGTAACTGAGCAGGGACTGAACAAATGGTTCATTGAACAGCTCAATGGAAATCTTCCCGATGAAGAGATTGCCCGTCGGTTACCCGCCGAAAACTATCCTGCCCTAACGATGAGCAATGAAGCCATAGTTGCTAAATATGTGAATGCCGGACAAGCCATTCGGTTGGCTGTAAAAAACAAACTCATCACCACCGATTCGGTGGCCCAGTTGGGGAGACCCGAATACAGGCAGCAGTTACAAAAATTAATGAAAGAGCAGGGACTGGAAAATCAGCAGGAACTCAATCGCCAGTTGCTGAACCAGAAAATTGTACGTGCCGCCTATGGATCGAATCAACTGCACGAAGTGATGACCGATTTTTGGTTCAATCATTTCAATGTATCACTTACCAAGGGCGCCAGTCAGCGTTTTGTCTTAACGTATGAAAGGGATGCCATACGCCCCAATGTCGTAGGAAATTTCAGTGACCTTTTATTATCCACCGCCCGGCATCCTGCCATGCTCGAATACCTCGACAATGTTGGCAGTGTGAGCAATAACAACGAATTCACCCGACGTAGGGAACAATCTGCAGCAGCACAACGTTTGCGGAAGCAGTTGG
Source organism: Sediminibacterium sp. (assembly GCA_046095445.1). Taxonomy (GTDB): domain Bacteria; phylum Bacteroidota; class Bacteroidia; order Chitinophagales; family Chitinophagaceae; genus Sediminibacterium. Next base: position 1,308 of record JBJTJJ010000096.1, on the reverse strand, counting down.
GAAAAAAATTACAAGACACCAGTAATACCAATCAGGCAGCCATGCAGCAGTTGGCCAATCGTGCACGCATGCAGGGCTTGAATGAAAACTATGCCCGGGAGGTAATGGAATTGCATACCCTCGGTGTTGATGGCGGATATACCCAGGAAGATGTTACACAAGTAGCACGCGCCCTGACAGGATGGACGGTGAGGCCGTTGAATGAAGACAATGCTGCCAATAAATTAAGGCAGGCAGCCGGTCCGGCAGCTGCTTTGGCAGAAAGAAACAATGTGGAAATAGGGGACTTCCTTTTCCGTGCCAACAGACACGATGAAGGGGAGAAAAAGATTCTGGGAAAAGAATATGATGGAAAAGCCGGCTATCAGGAAGGAGTAGAAGTATTGCAACAATTGTCTGAACATCCCTCCACAGCAACATTCATTTGTAAAAAAATTGCGACCCGCTTTGTTTGCGACTCACCCTCCGTGAATCTGGTGCAGGCAATGGCCACTACCTTCCAAAAAACAAATGGCAATATTCGTTCGGTTCTCATTACCATGGTGAATCATCCTGCATTTTGGGAGCCAACTGCGCTCAGAGAAAAAGTGAAGTCCCCTTTCGAACTTGCCATCAGTGCCATCCGCGCCTCGCAGGCAGATGTGCAGCAACCTTTGCAAATCAATAACTGGATAACCCGCATGGGACAGCGACTCTATAGTTATGCAGCTCCCACCGGATTTCCCGACAGGGCTAATTTCTGGATCAACACCGGGTCTTTACTGAACCGAATGAATTTTGGAATCGCATTTGCAGCAGGAAGAATTCCGGGAGTAAAAGTGAATTGGCTTGCACTCAATGATAACCATGAACCGGAGAGTGCGGAAGATGCGCTTCGTGTATATAGTCAGCTTTTACTTCCTGAAAGAAATCAGGAAGAAAATATCCGCCGCCTCACGGCATTGCTGAAAGAGCAGCAGTTGGAAGAGAAAATCAAGCAGGCATCAGGAATGAATAACCAGGCCGCGCTAATGGAAGATACTATGTTCATAGCTTCGAATGATAAGATGGAAATGCCCGAGCGCAGAAGAAAACGGCAACAGGAACCAATGGCAGACAATCGCACTGCAACTGCAACGCCGGTACAACAAAATACTTTACAACAGGTTGCCGGTATCATCATTGGCTCTCCTGAATTTCAACGTCGCTAAGCTAATTCCCCGACTTTTTAAACACATTACATGAATAAGAGAAGAGCTTTCATTAAATCCGGAACCCTGGCATTGTTTGCTGCCGGTTTTCAGGGGGGAATTCCCGGATTTTTACTAC
>JBJTJJ010000095.1:0-3111 GCA_046095445.1 Sediminibacterium sp. | reverse complement strand
GGATAATGGTGATCTGCACCGGTATTCCCACCTGACTTCTTAAGCAAGATAGCATTGCTCTCCAGCAAGGTTTCCTTTTTTCCGCAGTCAAACCAGTTTTTTACTTTGAAGGCCTTGAAGCGTGCTCCCCGCTGAATCATACAATCCAGCGCATCAGTTAGATGATAGACGCCATTTGTTCCGGGCGATCCACTGTATAATTGACGCAGACATTCGAATAGTATAAAAGTTTCTTTTATTTTATAGAGACCTACCAAAGCAATGTTACTTTTGGGAATGGATGGCTTTTCTACTAACTGCTCGATGAATTCATCATCGCCAACTAAAGCCACGCCAAAATCACGCGGGTCATCTACTTTTTTAATACCCAACATATTATATGGACTATCCAATACCTCGCGTATATCAAAATCGCAAATAGTGTCTCCTAAAACTACAAATACTTCATCTCCACCTACAATGTTGCCTGTCAGTTCTATGGCATGACCCGTGCCCTGTCGTTCATTTTGAAAAATGAAATGAGAAGTAAGATTTGGATACGTCTGTTGCACGTAATCCCTGATTTTATCTCCCATGTGTCCGACAATGAATATAAATTCCTGGATGCCTGCTTCCTGCAACTGATCGACAATAAAACTAAGTATGGTTTTACCTGCAATAGGTATCAGTGCCTTTGGCTGTGTATAGGTGTGTGGCCGTAATTTAGTACCTGCCCCAGCCACTGGAATAATAGCTTTCATAATTCAGCATTCAGTTAAAAGAGATGTCGATACAACTCCCTGTTCTGATCAATTCGAAAACGGGGTTACGAATATAGTGAAATCCCTTAACCTCCTCTATTTTTGGCGTATTTGTGGGATGTTTTCCCACTAAATATGTACTTCTTTTCCACGCATCGCATACTCGGGTAATATCTGCTTCTTATCGATGTCTCACTGCCTATCTTTGCAAAAAAAGAAATTATGCAGCGGGATACAGTGGTTTTTGACCTGATCAAACAGGAATTGGAAAGACAAAGACACGGAATTGAACTCATTGCTTCAGAAAATTTCACCAGCTTGCAGGTAATGCAGGCGATGGGTGGTGTGATGACGAATAAATATGCCGAGGGTTATCCCGGCAAAAGATATTATGCCGGCTGCGAAATTGTTGACCAGACAGAACAACTGGCCATTGACAGATTAAAAGCCATCTTCAACCTGGAATATGCCAATGTGCAACCACATAGCGGTGCGCAAGCAAACGCAGCAGTCGCGCTCGCCCTGTTACAACCCGGTGATCCCATTCTAGGACTTGATCTGAGCATGGGTGGACACCTGACCCATGGCTCCGCTGTAAACTATAGTGGCAAACTATACCAACCACATTTTTATAGTGTTACCCGGGAAGAGGGTCTCGTTGATTACGAACAATTGGCAGAGCAAGCCAAAAAGCACCGACCCAAGTTGATCATCTGTGGTGCCAGCGCTTATAGCCGTGATTGGGACTATGCACGAATCAGGGCAATAGCAGACGAGATTGGGGCCTTTGTGCAGGCAGACATTGCACATCCGGCAGGCTTGATCGCCAAAAAATTATTGAACGATCCTTTCGACCATTGCCACATCGTGACATCCACTACCCATAAAACATTGCGTGGCCCACGTGGTGGAGTTATCATGATGCGCAAAGATTTTGAAAACCCCTTTGGCTTAAAAGATGTGAAGGGCAACCTTCGTATGATGAGCAATCTGCTCGATCTGGCGGTATTTCCCGGTATCCAGGGTGGTCCGCTGGAACATGTGATCGCTGCAAAAGCAGTTGCATTTGGTGAAATACTTACAGACGAATTCGGACGCTACGCACAACAAATGGTGAACAATGCACAGGCAATGGCAGTAGCACTCAATCGCCGCGATTACCAAATTATCAGCGGAGGAACCGAGAATCACCTCGTATTGATCGACCTGCGCAACAAAAATATTAGTGGCAAAAAAGCTGAACAGGCATTGGTACAGGCTGATATCACCGCCAATAAAAACATGGTTCCTTATGATGATAAAAGCGCTTTTGTTACCTCCGGAATTCGACTTGGTGTGCCGGCTATCACTACAAGGGGAATGAAAGAAGAACACATGGACTGGGTGGTTGATTGCATCGATCGGGTTCTGATGAATGCAGATGATGCAGCAGCCATAGCAACTATCAGGAAACAAGTGAATGATTTCATGAGCCAATTTCCCCTGTACCCGGAACTGGGATAAGTAGTAAGCATTTTGAAATTGAAATGTAGTACCTTCAGACTATGATACAACGCATTCAAACCATCTGGTTGTTATTGGCATCCGCCTTGTCTTTCGTTAGTTTGCAGACAAGTTTTTTCAGTGGTATCAAAACACAAACCAACGATGCTGCAGTTCAACCCGAACCTGCCTTCACCCAGATTACCGGCATGACTAACTGGATGTTGCTGGCAACCACTGTGGTGATGGCACTGATAGCACTCATAAGTATCTTCTTGTACAAAAGCCGGCCAACACAAATGAGGGTTGCTCTGGTTGGACTATTACTTTCAATAGGATTAATATTTCTGTACTATAGAGAATCCAGACAATTCCCAGCTGGTCAGGGCACCATGGACCTCACGGCATTGGTGGTGATGTTCATTCCCTTCCTGTTTTTCCTGGCCATTCGTGGCATCTACAAAGATGAACACCTGGTAAAAAGTGTGAACCGATTGAGGTAATTGATTGCGGGGTAAGGTTATTAGAAGTATCGCCCGGTAAAACTTTTCTTTTCTTTTTTGAGTCCGGCAGGCACTCCGGCATATACCAATTCACCACCACGATCACCTGCTTCCGGGCCAAGGTCAATCACCCAATCTGCGCAGCGAATCACATCGAGATTGTGTTCAATCACCAATACAGAATGTCCCTGATCTATCAGTGCATGAAAAGAAGCCAATAACTTATGTATGTCATGAAAATGAAGTCCGGTAGTCGGCTCATCAAATACAAATAAGATTTTTCCCGCGCCTCTGCCCTTACCCAAAAAGCTCGCCAATTTAACCCGCTGTGCTTCACCACCACTCAGGGTATCACTGCTTTGTCCGAGTTTGATGTACCCCAAACC
>JBJTJJ010000094.1:0-2079 GCA_046095445.1 Sediminibacterium sp. | reverse complement strand
CCAATAACCTTATAACCATTAATTAGTAATAATTTAGCTAAAGCATGTCCAATGCCTTGACTTGTTCCAGTTATCAAAACTGACTTACCCATTTTGTAATTCTAATTTTTGCAAAAATTGTTTTTGAAAGATATAAATTACTGCTTAGTAATATTCTTAATCTCTTTCAAATCAGCAATATCCTGAATTCTGCCTGACGCAGTTTTGTTCTCTATGAATTCTTTTAAACCTATATACTTTACTTCAATCCCATTTACATCTACTAGTAATTTATTTGGAAAAGCATCTTCAAATTTTACACCATCAATGGTATTCAGAATATCAATTCTAAGTGGTGGGTATCCTATTTGTGTAACATAACCCTCTTGCGTAAAATCAGATTTTGTTAATCCTAAACTTGCTAATCCAAATTCTTTTATGGCATTTACTAATTTTTCTGCATTTGTTTCTGAACTATTAATCCAAATATCTAAATCACCTGTGTGTCTTGGTTTACCATGAAATGCTAGTGCGTATCCACCAACCACCATATAATCAACCTGGTGTTTATTAAGGAGTTTAACAAAGTCTTCAAAATCTTGGGCTAATGTCATGCTTTCAATTTTCTTCTTACTACATACGTTTTATCCATTCTAGTAGTTGTAAGATCTACAGTTTGTGATATTAAAAATGTCACCGCTTCAAGCCTTTTTACCAAAGGTTGCGCTAACCAATAATTCAAATCATTCATTTTTTCATCCAATGACTTAAGTGGTACTTTATGTAAAACTGGTGCAATATTCATATTCGGAATTGACTATAAAATTACTTAAAATAAGGCGTTTTTAGGTGTTAAATCCCGGCCAGGTTCCGGGCCAGGTTTTCACTAAAAACGGGTTAAAAGAGGTGAAATATGAGCAATATAAATCTATTTCAATCTAGTATCCTATTGATTACCAATAAATGAAAAGGTATGGAAAACCACCAGAAACACTTATAATCAGGGGGTGTTTGTTACAGTGTGAGGGTGAGCGGGAGTGTGAAGGAAGAAGATTTCATCTCACCCACACTCAAACCTTGTGCGCCAAAGGCGTATCACACTGGCTTTTTTCTACCCCGGAATTCTTTTTACAAAGCAAAGTTTCAAACGCGGAGCTGCACAAAGAGGCGTAGCCTCGACTCATACTACAACAACAGATTTTAATCCGTTGTGAGACAGCACAAAAGTCACACAGAGGCCTAGCCTCGACACTGACGCGACTTTGGCGCTCACGGTATAATTAGTATAAGTGTGATAAAATCTCCGCAATCAGTCAACTTTGCTTTTTCCTGTTCTATCTAAAATAAATCTTATATTTATTTCTTTTACTAGTGTATCTTTCTGATCACCCCTTTTTTACAACCACCGAATATGGAAGTTCATCACCACACGCACCACCCCAAGAGATGGAAAGAATATTTCTGGGAGTTTTTTATGCTGTTCATGGCTGTCTTTTGCGGCTTCCTTGCCGAATTACAACTCGAACATTATATCGAACACCAGCGTGAGAAAAAATATATCGAAAGAGTATATAAGGATCTTAAAAAAGATACTGCCTTCTATAACCAATATAAAAATCACTTATCTGGAGTCTATCACCTTATGGATTCAATGATAACGCTTTTACACACAGATACCTATAAGAATAACCCTGACCAATTTTATTTGATGGGATTGAGAGCACGCGCCAGCCGCTACTTTGAATATTACAATACCGCTTTCGAGCAAATGAAGACCTCCGGTAATTTGCGATTAATACAAAATGAGCAGCTGCTGGATAGTTTAGTCAACTACTACTATATACTTGATAAACGGGTGGCAACGCTTGATAGCAGAGGTCTAGAAGTTTTGACCGAATTAACAAAAGCTCTAAATACTTTCTTTGATGCGGGCTATTATACCAACATTGGAACATTTGATGATGGCATACTTTTCACACGGAGTTTTTCTTCCAAAAATGCCCGCTTCCCTGAATCCACGAGCCAAAACAAGCTGCTATTAAAAAATATATGCCACCTAAGAAAAGGCAATGTCAAAAGCCAGGTCAATTTCCTGATGGA
>JBJTJJ010000093.1:0-13156 GCA_046095445.1 Sediminibacterium sp. | reverse complement strand
ATTCATATGTCTTAAATGTATATATACACTGAATGGAATGCATACCCGCCCTTTAAGTTTTCAGTGCACTCCAAGACCATTGTGCACAAGTAGTTGGGTAATCGTATTGAATGGGGTGGTGAGATGCGACCCTCAACAAATTCTGTTCACCTACTATTACAGAGGGTCAACAGCCACCACCGCATCAAGATTGATGGGGCCATGAATATGTGGAAATAATTCATTGAGTTTACCTGCCAGTTCAAATACCAGGGGTGGCTTTACTTTAGCCTTATCAATGGTGAGACGAACCAAATCGGTTTGTCCCTTAAAATATCTCTCCAGCACTCCGGGAATTTGTTGTTCTGTTGCGCAATGTATATAGCCCTCCTCATCAAACCGGGGTGAACTGAGTTGTCCGGTTGGTCTAGCTGCTTCCCACCAACTGCGGGTTGTAATGTGATAAATGAAATCCGTTTCCACTGGTATCTGTTTTAAAAGGTTTTTTCTAATTATTGTTGCCAAGAACAGGGGGTATTCGTTGTGCCACTAGTAGCAAGTCGGTCAGCACCATGGCTGTTACTGCTTCCAGCACGACCGGAACACGCAGTGCGATACAAAGATCGTGCCTTCCCCGTACCGCAAAAGTTTCTACCTGATCGGTTTCCCTATTCCATGTTTGTTGTTCTTGTGGAGTTGAAGAAGTTGGTTTCACTGCAATCCTGAAAATCAGTTCCTGTCCATTGGTAAGTCCGCCGATAATTCCTCCTGCATGATTGGTCAATGTATTCCCATTCCCATCCAACAATGCATCATTGTGTTGGGAACCTAACATGCGTGCGGCTGCGAATCCAGTTCCAAACTCAATACCGCGGATGGCAGGAATTGCAAAAACTACATGTGCCAGCAGTGACTCAACTGAGTCGAAAAAATGTTCACCCAATCCTGCCGGTAATCCCTGTACTCTACATTCCACAATACCTCCTACGCTGTCTTTGGCATCAATTGCTTTTTGTAGCCCCTTTTCCCAATCGCTTTCTCCTCCTATTTCCACGATCGTGGCTCCCACTTTTATAGGTATACCGGTAGTATGCGCATAATGTGCCAGCAATTTTTTAGCTACTACGCCGGCAGCGACCATCGCAGCAGTGAGTCGACCGCTGAAATGTCCTCCACCTCTGTAATCCTCAAATCCCCCATACTTCACCCCCGCTACCCAATCTGCATGTCCGGGTCTCGGAAAAGCTCGCTGTTTGGCATAGTCCTCACTGCGGGTGTTTTTATTTTCAATCATTAAAGTAAGAGGAGCACCTGTGGTAAATCCATTATACCATCCGGAAAGAAATACCGGGATATCATCTTCTTTGCGGGGGGTAGTCCCTTTTTGAATACCGCCCTTTCTCCGCTCCATATCACTGAGAAAGTCCGTTATCTCCAGTGGAAGTCCGGCCGGACAACCATCGATGGTAACACCAATGCAGGGTCCATGTGACTCACCGAAAATATGCCAACGAAATTGGTTACCGAAGCTATTCAAGTTTGAATTTTTTAATTGTCATCTAAACTTATGTCAGCACCCAACAATATCAGGTGTCGATAAAAATCAGGATATGATTTGTTGATGGCGTCTGCTTCAGCAATTTCAACTGACTGTTCTGCCTTTAAGGCTGCAACTGCACAAGCCATTGCAATCCGATGGTCATGGTGGGAATATACTTCCGCACCTCTGAGTTGCGGAGCACCCGTTATCAGCATTTCATCTCCTACTAATTGAATATCCACTCCCAATTTAGTAAATTCCTGCTGTAATGTAAGCGCTCTGTTGCTTTCCTTGTGTGCTAAACGGGAAATTCCTTTAACAACACTGGTACCTGAGCAACAAGATGCCAGTGCCACTAGCGGAGGAAATAAATCGGGACAGTGGGTTGCGTCGAAATGAAATGCCTGTAACTTTCCACCATTCACTTCCACGAAATCACTTCCTACTTCCATTTTTGCTCCTGCATTGGTAAGAGCGTGTAAAATTGCTTTATCTGCCTGAGAAGAGGATTGTCTGACACCATTGACCCTTACTGAACCCGCAATCGCACCTGCTACCAATAAGAATGAAACACTGCTCCAGTCCCCCTCAACAGTATAACTAATGTGATAAGGTGCCGGTTGTTCAGTAGGAGCAATGTAAAAATAACGGTGATCGATGTGTCGCACATTTCTTCCGAAATGGCGCATCACATCAAGCGTCAAATCTATATAAGGCTTGCTGGCTAAATTATCAACAGTAATCATCACCTCCTCTTTAGCGGCAGCACCGAACGCCATGAGAAGTCCGGTTAAAAATTGTGAACTGAGCGATCCATCAACAGTAATGGAAGCGGGCTGCAAGGGCCCTTGAATGTGCAGGGGAAGCTTTCCATGATTAGAATGTAGGGTGACTCCAAGTTGTGGAAATATCTGATCGAAGAAATCCATAGGCCTCGTTATCAAACTTCCTGATCCGCTAATGGTTAGAGCATGATTACTCAAAGCAGCAATTGGAGTAAACATGCGAATACCCAATCCACTCTCGCCACAATGCACGCTGTCAGAGACGGGTTGAACTCCCTTTGACTGAATCAAAAGGGAGTGATCGGTCTGCATCTGTGGCAATGCACCTAACTTAGTGATTACATCTATTGCAGCTATGTCATCATTACTATGACCAGGATTGAGCAAGGTTGTTTCTCCCGGGTGTAACAAAGCGGCGGCACAAGCACGTTGCATGCTGCTTTTACTTGCCGGTGCTTGCATAACACCCATTACAGAGGAAGGAGAAACTGTTACTTTCATAGTTTGTAGTACGTATACTTTTTCAACTCACTATTTTTTACATGCTGCGTTTAAAAAGTTGGCTATTTTACTTTTTTGAGATGACTCATTAATTCGGGAACAGCTATTGTATGAATCATTGCCTGACCAATTTTTTTCAGTAGGATATATTGCATTCCTGACATAGATTTTTTCTTGTCCATCGCCAGCACCTTTTCTACTTTCTTCCAATCAAAAGAAGCTCTTGTGGGAAGTCCGTAGCGTTCCAGCAAATCTATCACAGATGTTGCTTGTTTGAAGTTGATCAATTGTTCTGAGAGCAGTGCTGCATAAGTCATTCCTATACTTATGGCCTGACCATGACTCAATTCATACTGATTCTCTATGGCATGTCCGAGGGTATGACCATAGTTCAATAATTTTCTATCACCTTTTTCAAATTCATCTTCGGTTACAATTTTCATTTTTATCAACACGTTGGTACGTATCAAACGTGCCAATAATTTCGGCTGGCGCCGGAAGGAAGTCAGGGTTTGCTGCTGCAGCAAGCGAATCAGTGCTGCATCACGGATAGCGGCATGTTTGATAATTTCGGCAAATCCATTTTTCCATTCTATGACCGGAAGGGTTCTTAAAAAATCAACATCAAATAGCAGCCATTCCGGCTGCCGGATGAGTCCGACCATATTCTTATATATTCCCACATCGATACCATTCTTTCCGCCGATGGCGGCATCCACCATTGCCAGTAAAGAAGTGGGCACGAGTCCGAAGCGAATACCACGCATATAAATACCTGCCACATATCCTGTTATATCTGTGATGACTCCGCCTCCCACTCCAACTAAAAAGGACTGTCTGTCAGCACCGAATGCGATGAGCTGTTCAATGATAACATCTACTGTTACCTGAATCTTGTATTCTTCACCCGGCTTTAAAACAATGGTATTCCAACCCTTGAATTTTTTCCGGTGTGCTGCGAAAACATGTTCATCAGTAATGATGACTGTTTTATCTCTGTCTGTCATTTTTTCCAACGAAGTAAAAGACTTGTTGAAATGACAAGAGACCGTGGCACCGGAGAAATGAAAATCTAATTGATTGCGCGGCATGATGATGAGGTAGATTATTGCTTCATGATCTTATTCTGGTGATGAATACTTTCCATGTGTACTGCATCGAAATACCTGGTCACAAAATCTTTGGTCAGTCCCAACTTCTCTCCTTTCGCATACGCTCTATCGAGAATACTATTCCAGCGATTGGTTTGCAAGATGGTGATGTTGTTGTCTTTCTTGTATTGACCGATCTTCTCTGCTACTTTCATGCGTTGGCTAAGAATCTGCATCAATTCATCATCGAGGTTATTGATTTGCTGACGAAGTTTTTCGAGGTTGGCATGATATTCTTCTGAATTGGTATCTTCTTTTCTCCAGCGAATATTCGTAACCATTTCGCCCATACGCTCAGGAGTAATTTGTTGCTTAGCATCACTCCAGGCCATATCGGGATCTATATGACTTTCGACAATGAGTCCGTCGAAATCCAGGTCAATGGCAGTCTGTGCTACATCTTGTAAGATATCGCGGCGCCCGCAAATATGTGAGGGATCGTTGATCATAAGTGTATCGGGGAAGCGCCGTTTCATTTCGATGGCGAGGTGCCACATGGGTGCATTGCGGTATTCAGTATTTCCATAAGAACTGAATCCGCGGTGGATGAGTCCGATTTGTTCAATGCCTGATTTTGAAACTCTCTCCATGGCGCCGAGCCACAATTCAAGATCGGGGTTGATAGGATTTTTTATTAATACAGGAATCTTTACTCCGCGCAAAGCATCTGCTACTTCCTGAACACTGAAAGGATTAACAGTAGTACGTGCTCCTATCCAAAGAACATCTATACCAAAATGTAGGGCATCCTCCACTTGTTTTCCTGTAGCCACTTCAACGGTAACCGGAAGACCGGTAATTTTCTTTGCAGTTTGCAACCAGGGCAGACCCTTGGTTCCTACGCCCTCAAAACTTCCCGGGCGGGTGCGGGGTTTCCATATACCTGCGCGCAACATATCAATTTTACCCGTGGCTGCCAGCCGAGTTGCTGTTTGCAGCAGTTGATCTTCTGTTTCCGCGCTGCAGGGACCGGAGATGATCAGTGGACGTTTGGAAAACAATTCATCGATGTTCTTTACAGTTGTTGTGGCTTGTTCCATAATCTATCTTTTAATAAAATCTTTATTTAGATGAGTGGTGTTTACTTGCATAGGGGGCTCTGTTATCAGCATCATTCATGCGAATACTTCTACCGCGGTACTTCTTTCCGTCGATAGACCGAATCATTTGCTGGGCAGAACCTTTTTCAATTTCGATCCAACTATTCATGTCTTTCATGTCTATCTTACCCAACACTTCTTTCTTGAGGTCACTCATATCAAGAATGAATTGCAGGAAACTGGCTTTGTAGAATCCATCTTTTGTTCCGAGGTTAACGAACAAACGACGATAACCACTTCCTCCCTTGGCAAAGCCCTTGCGGCTATCGCCTCTACCACCGGACTGAAATTCCTGAGAGCCGGTCTTTCCGGTAACTTTAGATGCCTTTTCTTTTTCGCGTACATTCAGGTCACCTGCATTTTCGTAGTATTTGAGGAAACGATCGAACTCCATGGCAGCCACACGCTTCAATACTTCTTCTTTGGTGATGTCAGCAAATTTTTCCGTCAGCATAGGCACATAAGTTTCATAGTTACCATGACTGATATCGGCTGACAACAATTTATCCATGAAGTGGAAGAACTGTTTACGACAAACATCTTTACCTGAAGGAATATCGAGTTTATGAAAGCGGGTGTTGCTTAATTTTTCAATTTGGCGGAACTTATACATTTCGCGGGCATGCACGATAGAAATACAAATTCCCTGATTACCTGCTCTTCCGGTACGACCACTGCGGTGTGTATATACTTCGGCGTCATCGGGTAATTCATAATTGATAACATGGCTGATACCTGCTACATCAATACCACGGGCTGCTACATCTGTAGCGATTAGCAATTGCAGACTCTTGTCCCGGAATTGTCCCATTACTTTTTCCCGCTGGGGTTGAGAAAGATCTCCATGTAATGCATCGATGTCATATCCTTCGCGGGTAAGGCGGTCACATATTTCCTGTGCATCTGCCTTGGTACGGGTGAAAATAATACCATAGATACCGGGATTAAAATCTATGATGCGCTTCAGTGTTTCATAGCGATGGTGAGCAGAGGTAACATAATACTGGTGATCGATGCTGGCATTGGCAGTATTGACTTTTCCAATGGTGACTTCTTTGGGCTGCGTCATATACTTTTTACTCACCTTCCTGATTTCAGGAGGCATGGTAGCACTGAACAGCCAGGTGCTTTCACGTGCCGGAGTATTTTTCAAAATGAATTCAATGTCTTCCTGAAAGCCCATATTGAGCATTTCATCTGCTTCATCGAGAACAACATATTGAATCTTATCAAGTGCAATGGCTTTGCGTTCGATCAGATCAATGAGTCTTCCGGGGGTGGCAACAACAAGCTGCACGCCTCTTTTAATATCTTTTATTTGCAGACCGATAGATGAACCTCCATAAACTGCTACAGCAGATAATCCGGGGAGATATTTTTTAAATGCATCTACTTCTTTTACTATTTGCAAGCAAAGTTCCCGGGTGGGACAAACCACCAAAGCCTGCGGATGTAAGGGACTTGGTTGAACCAGTTGCAAAAGAGGAAGGGCATAAGCAGCCGTTTTACCAGTACCTGTTTGAGCAAGTCCGATAAAGTCTTTTGTTCCACTAATTAGAACAGGAATGGCCTGTTCTTGTATGGCGGTGGGTTGTTCGTATCCCATTTCTGAGGTTGCCCTCACTAGCCGGGCATCCAATCCCAACGCTTCAAATTTATGCATGTGTTGTTTTTTTGGCTGCAAAGGTACAAGTGTGTTTCCGGTTATCGCCCTTTTATGAAGGTGTATGACCCAGCTTTAACTTGCATTTACAGCATTTTTTGTTTTTATTTTAATATTCGTCTGATCTCGTTCGCTCTGTTGATTAGTTCACTGAGGTATTCATAGTTTTCTTTTTCGAGGCATGCTTTGAATTTCCGCAACTGTGCTATGTGTTCATTCAATACATCGAGAATGTTATCGCGGTTTTGCATGAGGATGGGTATCCACATACCCGGATTACTTTTGGCAAGACGAACAGTACTCTCGAAACCTCCGGAGGCAAGACCAAAGATGGTATCTTCTTCTTTTTCCTTTTCCAGCACCGTATTGGCCAGAGCAAAAGAAGTGATGTGTGAAATATGACTAACATAGGCAACGTGTACATCGTGTTCTTCGGAAGTCATGTAAATAATATTCATACCCAATGAACTATAGAGGCGTTTTGTTAATTCCAGTGCATCTGGTGCAGATTTTTCACGATCACAAATAACTGTTGCTTTATCATCAAAGGCACCACACATTGCTGCCTGAGGTCCGCTGAATTCTGTTCCCCACATAGGGTGTGTTGCAACAAAGCGGGCTCGGTTGGGGGAGTCATCTATGGTATCACAGAGTGTCTTTTTAGTAGAGCCCACATCCAGTACTACCTGTTGCTGACAACGTTCCAACAGGGCCGGTAGCATTCGTTCTGTTACATTAATGGGTGTGGCAAATATGATAATGTCTGATTGATCGACGGCATCTTTCCAGTCTCTTATTTCGTCGACAAGACCCATTTCCAATGCTTTTTCAGCATGCTGCGGATTGGCATCCACGCCGATGATGGTGCTTGCAAATTTTCTGTCTTTGAGCGTGAGGGCCATGGATCCTCCTATCAATCCAATTCCAATGATCGTTACCCGCATATCAAATCAATTTTTTTTATTCCTGTTGGTTCTTTATAATAACTCCGGAGCGGCGCTTTAATTGCCGGATCCGTGGATTTTAATTCTTTGAATAGCTTCTGCCATTTTTTCTTCTGTTGCGCATAAACTGATACGTACATATTGATTTCCTGCTGAGCCAAAAATTCCCCCGGGGGTAATAAAAACACCTGCCCCGTATAGTATTCTGTCACTCAGTGCATAGGCATCCGCATCGGTGGCCGGGATAGCCGACCATAGGAAAAGACCGGATTGCCCTGGTGCGGGGTGACAGCCAATCAATGCAAGCAGTTCTATCGCTTTTTTTCTACGAGCGGTATAGGTCTTATTTACCTCACTATACCAAGTATGATCTAGTTGTAAAGCCGCCACAGCAGCCAGTTGCACGGGCAGGAACATTCCGCTATCCATATTACTTTTAAAGCGGAGTACCTCATTGATCCGATCTGCTGCTCCACTGAGCATACCCACCCTCCAGCCGGCCATATTGTGACTTTTAGAGAGGGAGTTGAGTTCAATGGCAACCTCCATTGCTCCGTCAACTGCTAAGATGCTTTGAGGTTTTTCATTTAATATACAACTATAGGGATTATCATGGCATATTAAGATGCGGTGTTTTCTACCGAAATCGATGATTTGTTGAAAAAGGGATGCATTGGCATTTTGACCGGTAGGCATGTGCGGGTAGTTGACCCACATCAGTTTCACCCGGCTAAGATCTGTCTTCTCCAATGCTGTAAAATCCGGTGACCAATTATTTTTTTCTACAAGTGTATACTCAACTGGAGTTGCTCCTGCGAGTTGAACAGCAGATCTATAAGTAGGATATCCGGGATTAGGAATCAGGGCTTCATCGCCTTCCTGCAGGTAGGTCATACAGATATGCAGAATTCCTTCCTTGCTCCCCATCAGGGGAAGGATTTCAGCGGCAGGATCCAGTTGAACACCATAGTTGCTGAGGTACCAGGCAGACATAGCTTCCCGCAGGGCGGGAATACCTTTGTAGTTCTGGTATCCATGGGAAGTAGAAAGCCCCGCTTTCTCCTGCAATGCCTGAATAACGGAAGGATGTGGAGGAAGATCGGGACTACCGATACCCAGGTTGATGACAGATTTTCCCTGACGGTTCAGTTCATCGATCTCGCGAAGTTTGGTGGAAAAATAATATTCTCCAATTCCTTCCAGTCGGGAAGACAATCGAAATGACACAGGATTTTTATTCATGGCGTTCATCAGGCTTTAACTTGTTTTCCTTTTTTATAAATGCCGAATATTTTAAGGTTATTGATGAGCTGGCTGACATCGTTCAGCACTTTGTCGAGTTGTTGGCGTGATTCAAATTCCAGATCAGCATAGAAACCATATTTAAAATTACTTCCCTGAATAGGCATGCTTTGCAGTTTGCTGAGGTTTACATCACCGGCTGCAATAGTGGAAAGAACCCGGGCCAGAGCACCTTTGGCGTGGTTAGTCTGAAAGTATACCGAAGCTTTGTTCGCATCTGCTACCGGTTCAGTGCTTTGTTGGTTGGCGAGTACGAGGAAACGGGTTACATTGTTTTTCATCGTATGTATGTCAGGTGTCAGAATACGCAGGTTGTAAAGTTCAGCAGCTAGTTTGCTTCCTATCGCTGCTGTGTGGCGATGACGGTGTTGGGAAATATGCCGGGCACTGAGAGCGGTGTCTTCCGTTTCAATGAGTTTCCATTCATGTTGTTCAAGATAATCGAGACATTGCAGAATCGCCATTGGGTGACTATGCACTTCCCGGATGTGAGATAACTCAACATCGCGGTTAGCAAGGAGGTTTTGACTAATAGATAGGTAGAGTTCTCCTACAACCACCAATTTACTTTTTTGCAGGAGGTTATAATTGGGAAGGATACTACCGGCAATCGAATTTTCTATGGCCATAACCCCACCAGCTGATTCGAGGTGGTTGGAAGAGATGCGCACCAGTTGGCGGAAGGTATCACAGGGAATAACAGGTACCCCTTTTCCGAAGAAATGATTGGCGGCTACCTGGTGGAAGCTGCCTTCATATCCCTGGATGCAGACACCCTTTTCGAAGGCTTTGTTTTTTAGCTGAGGAAGTTGTGAGGAAGGTGACATGTGAATGGATTGGGTAGGCAACAAAAAACCCGGCTGTTAGCCGGGCTTCGTTATGATTTGGTGGTTGGTTTCAAATACGTCCCGGCTTCATTTATTGGTGAAGAAAAAAGAGAAAAAATAAAATTGGCCGTTGAAAGACATAGCCAAATATACAAATTAAATCATGAAAACTAAAAAAATTACACTAACGTTAGTTAGTTTATATTCGAGTAATTATAATGTATAGAAAGAAAAAAGCCCCTCCGTGGAAACGAAGCGGCTTCTAACGATTGCTTGCCATATGAAAAAAAGTTAAAAGCTGTTAGTGACCGGCAAGCATAGCCACATGGTCAAGCTAAGGCTTTGATTAGTGAGCAGCTTTGGCAGTAGAATCAACCTTTGCAGCAGCAGAATCAACCATTGCAGCAGCAGAATCAACCTTTGCAGCAGCAGAATCAACAGTTGCAGCAGCAGAATCAACAGTTGCAGCGGCATTTTCACCAGAACCGCAGGCAGCGAAAGCGCCCAGAACGAAAACGAATAACAGCTTTTTCATTGTTTTTTGTTTTTTTGAATGAATGAATTTTTAATTAATACGCGAAGGTAATAAAAGGTAACCTTTCGATACTTCATTTTTTGAAAAAAATTTTTTTTCGGCGTTTTGGGGGTTACTTTTACCCCCCTGCAGGTATTAAAATTACAGACGTGAAAGGCGACACCAACGAACAGGCGCTACTTAAAGGCCTGGCCTCCAATGATTCCCGGGCGATTGAAGCCCTCTATAAGGACCATTTTGGGATGGTACAGTCTTACATTCTGCAGAACAATGGCTCTTATGACGATGCAAGGGACATTTTTCAGGAAGCAATGATTGTGCTGTATGAAAAGGCTCAGAGCGACAATTTTGTCTTAACCTGTCAAATCAAAACCTATGTATATTCCATATGCCGGCGTCTATGGCTTAAACGGCTCCAACAACAGGGAAGATATTCCCAACCCGTGGAGAACCTGGAAGAAACTGTTGGCGTTGAGCAAGAAGTAGAAGACCATGAGAAGCGCAACGCTGCTTTCGCCATCATGGACAGGGCCCTGGGAAGTCTGGGAGAACCCTGTAAAAGTCTGCTGGAGGGTTACTATATCCAGCAAAAAGATATGCAGCAATTGGCAGAAATGTTTGGATACACCAATGCCGATAACGCGAAAAACCAGAAGTACAAGTGTCTCATGCGGTTAAAAAAATTATTCTTCACACAGTATAACATTGGTGAATAATGCAAATGGATGATATTCTTTTACTGGAAGCTGTAGAACGTTACCTGAAAAACGAGATGTCGGAACAGGATCGAACTTACTTTGAGCAATTGCGTTCCAGTACACCTGAAATCGATCAACTGGTGGTTGAGCATGCCATGTTCCAACATGAAATGGACTTCTACTCTAATCGTCGCCGCATCAAATCTCAGTTCCAGGATGCTTACCATAAATTATTGCAACAAGGTGTCCTTCATGATGGCACAGAAAAAACAACCGGTGGTAAAATCATCCAACTCTTCCACCGCTACAAACGTGTTACCGGTATTGCCGCTGCCGTTGGTGGTGCCATCGCACTGGTGATCAGCGGACTGGTGGTTTATTTTTCACCGGTGAACAATACCCAACTGATTCAACTCAGTAAAGACATTGAGGTCATTAAGCGCAACCAACAATACCAGGGTAACCTGATCAATGAAGTTAAAAGCAAGATTCCGGAAAATGCCCGTTTGATCAGCGGTGGTACCGGTTTCATGATTGATACCAAAGGTTACCTGCTCACCAATGCCCACGTTTTAAAAGGAACCGGGGCTGTAGTCATTAATGGTAAAGGCGATGAATTCAACGCTAATATCCTGCACATAGATCAACAACGTGACCTGGCTATTTTAAAAATTGATGACCCTGAATTCGAACCCCTGCGCTCGCTACCCTATGGTATTCGTAAAACAAAATCAGAATTGGGAGAAGAAATTTTTACCCTTGGCTACCCCCGCAATGATATCGTATACGGCGAAGGGTACCTCAGTTCCCGCAGTGGTTTTAACAGCGACACACTTACTTATCAATTACAAATTAGTGCCAATCCCGGTAATTCCGGCGGTCCGGTATTCAACCGGCAGGGAGAAATCATCGGTGTTTTAAGTACCCGTCAGGCAAAGGTAGAGGGTGCCGCTTTCGCTGTGAAGTCCGGCTACATTTATTCTATGCTGGCAGATGTAAAAAAGGCCGGTGGTGAAGGATTGGGCAACATTAAGATAAACTCACGTTCTTCAATACGCGGGATGGAAAGAAAAGACCAAATCGTTCGCATTGAGAACTGTGTCTTTTTTGTGAAGGCGTACGAGAAATAATCAACTACTAGGCAGGATGTAAAACGTGCATCCTATTCTGTCTACAAACTTGCCGGATATTCCTTTTCGTCAACTAAACGGCGGATATTCCTTTCAACTTCGGGAGCATCTTCCTGGTAAGTTACTCCAAACCAGCGGGCTTCAGTAGGTATTACCTGTACAAGACCTTTTTGTTGTTAAATAAATGCTCTCGTGGCGGAAGGAAGATAATATTCTGATTTCAGCTCGTGTCCCTGTTGCAACAAAAACTCCTTAAATCCTTCTGCACAGAAATCAACGAAACCGGGAGCATAGCAGAAGAAGTTCATACTAACTGTACTGTCTTCCGGTAAGGGATGTACTCCGGCTGCATCCTGATAAACTATAATTCCTGCATCATTCCGGGTGATACTGGTCCTTTCCTGAATGTCAGTCAATAATCCGGCAGCATTCACCGTACAAACACCCCTGCTTACCGTACCGTTTTCACTGAGTGTATTGCTTAAGCCATATCCAATAATGCAATGGGTTTGCTCATTACATTGTTGGGTAAGAAATGTATGTGCTTTGACGAAAGCATCCCTTCCATAGAAATCATCTGCATTGATGATAGCAAAGGGTTCATTCAGGTGACCCTGGCAACAAAGCAAGGCATGGGCTGTTCCCCAGGGTTTGGTTCTTCCTTCGGGAATGGAAAAATCTCCTATGTGTTTGTTGAGATCCTGATAAACGTAGTCGGTAGCTATTTTCCCCTTCAATTTGGGTTCTATCATTTCCTTGAAGAGATCGGCAAAATCTTCCCGGATGATGAATACTGCTTTTCCAAAACCTGCCCGGATGGCGTCATAAATGGAATACTCCAAAATGGTCTCTCCGGAGGGGCCGAAGGATTGTGTCTGTTTTCTGCTGCCGTAACGGCTGGCCATACCTGCTGCCAAAATAACCAATGTGGGTTGCATGTAGTATTTTTAAACCTTCGAGTTGGGCACGAAACTACATATTATACATGTACCCGCCAACAG
>JBJTJJ010000092.1:0-1583 GCA_046095445.1 Sediminibacterium sp. | reverse complement strand
CCTATCAAAATATGTAGGTAAGGTGTATAAATATAACGCTTTAATCAAACTTACAAATTTCTTACTAGGCCACTCTTAAATTTACCATTATTTCACTTGTTTAAAGGTCTTCCGATTCCCCTTTTTATCCTCTTTGAGAATTATCCATTGATGCAATAGGCCAACCAAAGCTTTGAGGGATAACTGTTGGGGTGGGATAAATGTGCTGGTGGTTGGTCTATGTAATATCTGCTCGAATGTGCAGGATATAAAACATCCGGTCACATCATAACTTATATGAGCAAGTTCAAAAACAAAGCTCCGTTTATAATTTCCCGGTTATTTCTCAATCCCTGAATACTTGCTATAAATAGCCCGGTAGCCAAACAAACGAGCAATCGGGGCTACCACATTCATCAGAAATGTCTGGAGTCCGACGGGAATGCTGGCGAGGTAACTTTTACTGTCCAGATACTTCAAGGTCACCAATTCCTGTACCAGGCCCGCTTTTCCATTCGGCATCTTGCCATCAATGGTTAGTCCGATAATGTTCTCTAATAAATAATCAAAATCCAAAGCCGGACTAACCGATTGTATGAAAACAGCAGGCTCATCGCCGGTGTTATAATGATTGTGGGGCTTGTTCCTGGGTAAAGTGATTTTTTCTCCCGCAGTTAGCACCTGTTTCTTCCCATCCAGAAAAATGGTCAGTTTGCCCGACAATACCTCAAAATGCTCATCCTGCAACGCATGGAAATGGTTGGGCACCTGTTCCCCCTTCGACTTGAGCGTCATCTGAATGGATACGCTTTCTCCATTGGTGTCTTTCGCCGTTTCCAAAAATTCATAGATGTCTCCCGTATCTGGATTGACCATAATTTGTCCTTTCGATGGCATAGTCTTTTTTTAAAGTTAAGTGATTCTTTTCTGAAAAGTCTATAAGGCCAATACTGCATCCGTTGCTTTTGTAAAAATGCGTTTAAGATCTTTTGCGCCTCCGGAGTACTTGTGCGCCCTCTGGCGCATTCATGCACTCGAAGAAAAGGCCCCGGAGCGACTTTTTGAATTGAGTGAGGGATTTTAAAATCGGGGGTAAAGCTCCTTCGTTCATTGCTGGCAGTGCAGCACTCACGGTGTTTTTAGATGTATTATCTATCTGCCAGCACAATACGGAAGCGAATATCAACCTGGTTGTCAACTTTGACAAACAATAAACTGGGCCTTTTAATGGTGTAATCCTCCAATAGAATAGGGAAGGAGCCAATATATTCTATGCGGTTATTGTTTTTTATCATTTTCACCACTGTTTGCATGTCGCGGATAACACCATGAAATTGTAATTTTCCTTTCACGACAATCCCTTTATCTGTATAACTCATATCGCTACTGGTAAAAGTGATGGTGGGATGGGTGGCAGCATCAGTTACTTCTAACATCTGACGATCTCTGCTTGCCATTCCACTGTTAAACGAACTTATCTTGACCTGCACCGATATTTGATTCATTTCATTTTTTTCATTCCATTTCGCGGCAACAGTCATTTCCCTGGCAACCCCTTCCCATTTATGGAGTTTGTGTTTCATGGAATAAGTGATGCTAGACTC
>JBJTJJ010000091.1:0-1672 GCA_046095445.1 Sediminibacterium sp. | reverse complement strand
CTATATCAGGTTAGGTCCTGCTATCTGAATACGACCCAATCTTACCAATAAGCCAGCACTTCCTGCTTGGCCGCTTTTGTTTTATCCCTTCCATTAAAAAAAATTTCAAAAAATTATTTGGCACTTTCTTAAAAATTCATAAGTTGTGTGTTGTATACACAATAAAACGTGTATTTGATACATATTATAGTATCAGGAATTTTATTCGAACCAAAAAACAATTGCTTATGTCATTTTGGAAAAAGGGCAGGACAGGCCTTTATTTGTTCCTATTGCTGTTGGCACAAACAACATTTGCGCAGAACAGGGTAGTAAATGGTCGGGTAACCGATGCAACAGGTGCTCCGGTAGCTGGAGCCACGGTTTCCGCCAAAGGCAGTAACCAGGGTGTTATCACCAATGATGCCGGACGCTTTTCCATTTCAGTTGCTTCTACTACCAGTGCTTTGGTAGTTTCTTCCACTGGTTTTGCTGCCCGTGAGGTAGCCATAACAGGATCGGGAGATGTCAATGTTCAATTGACTTCAGTTGCTGATAACCTGGGAGAAGTAGTAGTGGTTGCCTATGGTACCCGCAAAAAATCGGACCTCACCGGTGCGGTGACTTCTATTGGTCCCAAAGAATTTCAAAAAGGTAATATCAACTCTGCTGAGCAGCTGCTGGTAGGTAAGGTGGCCGGTCTTTCCGTAACGACGGGAGGTGGTGCTGCAGGGGGAGGAAGCAGAATCCGTATACGCGGAGGAGCATCCCTCAATGCCAGCAATGATCCGTTGATTGTAATTGATGGAGTACCGGTGGAAGGCAATGGAATTGCCGGATCAGCCAATCTGTTGAACACCATCAACCCGAATGATATTGAATCCTTCACTGTATTGAAAGACGCCTCTGCTGCTGCCCTGTATGGTTCACGCGCTTCCAATGGGGTATTAATTATTACTACTAAAAAAGGTACCAAGGGAAAGATTCGTTACAATTACAACAATCTCTTTGCAGTAGGTAGTATTGTTAAGACAGTGCCTGTTTTGACCGGCGATGAAATTCGCTCTATCGTTAATGCAGACGCTGCTGCCACCGGGAACAATACGTATAAAAATCTCTTAGGTACAGCCAATACTGATTGGCAAAATGAAATTTATCAGCTGGCACCCAGCTTTGATAATACAGTGAGTGCTTCCGGCATGTTGGGTAAAGTACCTTTCCGTGCATCCATGGGTTATTTGACACAAGATGGAATTTTACGGACCAATAATTTTAATCGTTTGACCGGTGCGCTGAACCTCTCACCAAAATTATTCAATGATAACTTGTCTGTGAATATTAACCTGAAAGGATCACAGACCAAGAATCGTTTTGCCAATGAAGGCGCCATAGGAAATGCCGTTGCATTTGACCCTACCAAGCCAGTTTACTCCGGCAACAAAAATTGGGGTGGATATTATGAGTGGTTACAACCGGGAGGATTACCCGTTGATTTGTCTAACCGCAATCCGCTCGGTCTTTTAATGATGCGCGATGATCGCTCAACCGTGAATCGTTTCATCGGTAATGTGCAGCTGGATTATAAACTGCCTTTCTTCCCTGATCTGCGTGTTCAGGCAAACCTGGGCATGGATTATTCTTCCGGCAGTGGTAACAATAATGTTGACTCTGCATCAGCCACAGATTATAAAAC
>JBJTJJ010000090.1:0-2474 GCA_046095445.1 Sediminibacterium sp. | reverse complement strand
TCCATTTACCATCTCAGGTGGTCGCACAAAAACACATCAACCTTCACTTATTGTTGCTCTTTCTTTAGGCAATCTGACAGGGTGGGGGGAAGCCCCTTCTATTGCTTATTACGACGTAACTACCGAGCAGATGATATCTGTTCTGGAGGAAAAAAAAGGAATGATCGAAAAGTTTGCTTTCACTACACCTGAACGTTTTTGGCATTTTTTGCATCACTTGATTCCTGACCACCCCTTTTTAATTGCGGCACTTGATATAGCCGGGTGGGATCTATTCGGAAAAATGAGAAATCAACCACTATTTAAATGCTGGAATACTGCTTGGGAAAACATACCACTCACTGACTATACCATCGGAATCGATAGCATTGAATCGATGGTACAGAAGATTCAATTGAACCCATGGCCGATCTACAAAGTAAAGCTGGGTACAAACCAAGATCTCGATATCATGCAGCAGTTGACCTCCGCCACCAATGCCAGGTTCAGGGTTGACGCGAATGCCGGATGGTCAACAGAAGAAGCCATTCAAATTCTTCCTGCCTTGGCAAAAATGGGAGTTGAACTGGTAGAACAACCGCTGGCGAAAGATAATTGGGAAGGCATGCGACATCTTATGACCGTTTCGCCAATCCCTTTAATAGCTGATGAAAGTTGTGTTGCTGAAAAGGATGTTGAAAATTGTGCAGGTTATTTTAATGGCATCAATATAAAACTAACCAAATGTAGTGGTATCACACCTGCACTGCGTATGATAGTTGCAGCGCAAAAATTGAACCTGAAAGTGATGATGGGAAGTATGAATGAAAGTAGTATTGGTTCTGCGGCCATTGCACAGTTTCTACCACAACTGGATTTTGTGGATGCTGATGGTCCTTTACTACTAGCCAGAGATGTAGCGGAAGGATTGGTCTATCATCAGGGTAATATTGGATTATCCGGATTGCCGGGACTTGGATTAAAAAACGTTGATCTAAGAACAATACCCGCCCAAAAATCAGTATCCCATGAATGAAATCAGAAGAGAGAAACTAGAAAAGGTTCTCCTGAAAAGGCAATTTGATCTAACTGTTGTGATGGAAAATGTTCATGATCCTCATAATATTTCTGCTGTCATGCGAACCTGCGATGCCGTTGGCATTCAGGAAATCTATGTCTTAAATACCAGTATACGACCCCATAAACGTTTTGGAGCAAAAAGTAGTAGCAGTGCAGCTAAATGGCTCACAGTTCACCATTTTACTGATCTAGATGAATGTGTGAAAGCTTTGAAAACCAACTATCAAAAAATTTTCACTACACATCTCACAGAAAAATCAGTTGATTTATATGATATGAATCTTACAGATTCAATAGCGCTTGTTTTTGGTAATGAACATGATGGTGTCAGCGCCGGGTTTCGGGAAAAGGCAGATGGTAATTTTATCATTCCTCAAGTAGGGATCATACAAAGTCTCAATATCTCAGTGGCCTGTGCAGTTACTATCTATGAAGCTTATCGCCAAAAATTGTTGGCACATCATTATCAACCCGGACGTTCCAGTGAAATGAATGCCTATGCATCTACAGCAGCAGACTGGGGCTTGCAGTAAAAAACAGAATCAGGTTACTCCATCCTCCCTTTTTTGTCTTTCAAAGGCCTGTCGGGTAAGTACAGTAATACTCACATTCAATTCAAATCCGATCAGCAAAATCAATGAGTTGAAATAAATCAACAACATTAGTATAAGCACTGTCCCTATGGAACCATATACCTTGTCATAGGCAGCAAAATTATTCACCCAATAGGAAAAAAGCAGGGTGGTAAGCAGGGTGAGGGTTGTGGCAAGTATGGAGCCGGGGGATAATAAATTCCAGCGTTTTTTTAATGATGGAGCATATTTATAGACAAAAGCTATTCCAAAATATAACAGAGTAATGATGGTTACCCAGCGAGTTCCATTCCACCAGACGATACGTTCACTGCGTTTAAAATGAAAAACATTCTTAAGAACATAAATTAATTCATTCTTACCAAGCAATAGCAAAGAAATAGATACGACCACCAGTACAATCAACAAAAGAGTTAATCGAATAGCTCTCCAGCGCTGATGCATAAAGTATCCCTTTTTCTCTTCAATAGATTTATCGAAAGTGCGAATTACACCCATCATGGCATTGGAGGCATAAAATAACACCAGCAAAAATCCAAAGGAAAAGATACCAACGTGCTTATCCAATAGACCACCTAAAATATCCTTAATAAAGAAGTAGGTAGCTGAATTAGGGGCAATGTCTTTGAAAAGAGCCAATACTTGTAATTCCATTTTTTGCGCCTGAGGAAAATACGGGATGAGTGAAAATAAAAAGAGTAACGAAGCAGGTAATGCCATAATCAAATTAAAAGAGATTGCTGCCGCCCGCTCATTCAATCCTACCCGATTGACTTGTTGGATGAAAAACATGACTACATCATAAACAGGTAATTGCTGAAA
>JBJTJJ010000089.1:0-3397 GCA_046095445.1 Sediminibacterium sp. | reverse complement strand
ATTTAAGCATGTCATGTACCAAAAGTGCATGACATGTTTTGTTTTATTCGGTATATTACAACACATAAACACTGACAATATGCAACTGCACTCTATCTCGAGGCTAATTGTGACAGGAATTTTAAGTTCGATGTTTTTTGTTCAAACAATTTCACAACAAAATCCGGTCATCGAAGCAATTATTCAAGAAGGTACCCAACATTCTGCGTTGAAACGCATGGGACATGAATTGATGGACCAGATTGGTCCCCGTCTGGTTGGAACACCTCAGATGCAAAAAGCCAATGATTGGGCTGTTAACACCTATGCTTCTTGGGGGATACAGGCAAGAAATGAGGCATGGGGCCAATGGAAAGATTGGGAAAGAGGTGTAACCCATCTGGATATGCTCACACCCCGAATGCATACCATCGAATGTACCCAACTCGCCTGGAGTCCTTATACCAAAAAAAGAGGAGTAAAAGGGGAAGTGATGATCTTACCGGATCTTGCCGATTCTTCTGCCTATGCCGAATGGATGCCAACCGTAAAAGGGAAGATGGTCATGATATCCATGCCCCAGCCAACAGGCAGACCGGATTATAACTGGCAGGAGTTTGCTCTCAAGGAGTCCTTTGATAAAATGAAAAAAGACAGGTTGGCGCAAACAGCCGCCTGGCGCAATCGTATGAGTAAAACCGGATTCAATACGAGACAACTGGTTCGGAAGTTGGAAGATGCAGGTGCCGTTGCCATCCTCACCCATAACTGGTCTTCCGGCTTTGGCGTCGATAAGATCTTTAGTGCTTCCACTAAAAAAATTCCAACCATCGATATAGCCCTCGAGGATTATGGTTTGTTATATCGTTTGGCTGAATCCGGCATGCCCCCTTTGCTGCATTTAACCAGCACATCCCGCCACGGAAATTTAATACCGGTATACAATACACTCGCAGAGATGAAAGGTGCTGAAAAGCCGGGTGAGTATGTGATGCTCTCCGCTCACTTTGATAGTTGGGATGGCGCTACAGGAGCGACCGATAATGGCACAGGTACCCTGGTCATGATGGAAGCCATGCGCATACTCAAGAAAGTGTATCCCAATCCAAAACGAACCATCTTAGCAGGTCATTGGGGAAGTGAAGAACAAGGACTGAATGGGTCAAGAGCATTTGTGGAAGATCATCCGGAAGTAGTAGGTAACTTGCAGGCCTTGTTCAATCAGGACAATGGAACCGGTCGCATAGTGAATATATCCGGACAAGGATTTAAGCAATCAGGAACATTTTTATCCCGCTGGCTGGCAGCTGTTCCTGATACCATAAAAAATCGCATCAGCCGAAATTTCCCCGGATCGCCTGGTGGGGGAGGAAGTGACTTCGCTTCTTTTGTGGCAGTAGGTGCGCCCGGATTTTCACTCTCTTCTCTGAGTTGGTCTTATTTCAATTATACCTGGCATACCAACCGCGATACCTATGATAAAATCGTTTTTGATGATCTACAAAACAATGCGCTGTTAGTAGCGATGTTGATTTATATGGCTTGTGAAGATCCAGAGACTTTCCCCCGTGATAGAGCTCCTATACCTGGCAATGCCACTGACAGAAACGGACAGCCCATTAATTCATGGCCCAAGCAGGTGAAAGCTATACGCATCGGACCGGTTGAGTAGATGACTTCGAATGAAGGGGCAGAGGGCTGTACGAATGATTTTATTTGCATTTTTCAGAAGTCCATCCCTGTTTACTCCTGTAGCACAAGAAACTTTCTTTCATCGATACTATCTCTAATACAGTATTGGTAGTGTTGACGATAAACATAGTCTTGATACCTTTCACAGCATCATCCATCAGACCGCTTTCTGTCAAAAGTAATTCAGTAGTGTTAGGACCTATGAGTCGGCTACTGATCTTATAATAATAGTTGCCCTCAGCATCTTTTGCCGGGGGATGATAGAGGTGAGCCAGTGCTGTCAAGTCTGAGATCTTCTTCAACTGAAGTTGAGTGTTCAGTCGGGCAACTACTGAAGAATCTATAGGACGATAAATAACGAGACCGGTCTCTTCATTAGAAGCTTCTACTAGTTTAACTCCAAGTATTTTTTTTACGCTATCCACTACAATCAATTCGTAGATATATCTGCCGGAAGTAAGTGGTTGATGGGTAGTTGTATCTGCAGGTAAAATATAACTAACTTTTTTTCCAATTTTGGTTTTGATGAAAGGAAGTGACTGGGCCTTGTCCACATGAACCATACAGGTGATTTCATCTGGTTTCAGACTGCCAAAATAGATGGCAGTTTGATGGGGGTTGATGACCAGGTCTTCAATTTCATAAGGGGTTGAATTTCTGATGCAGAAATTAAATCGGGTTGCATCTTCTTTGCAATCTGCAGTACGCTGGTTGGCCAACAGGTCGGCTACTTTTGAACTGGGCTGATCAGTAATGCAACCTGAGATCAGGCTGCAACTGATGAAAAGAAGGATGCCGGTATTTTTCAACATAGATTTTATCGTTTTAGGGAGTTATCATTTGGGATATGATAACTGATTTCAGTGCTGCCAATATACATTAAAATCGCGGAATGGGCTTTTCTTGTGGAAGGAAGTAGCGGTAAAACTTTTTGATATGCTTGCGTTATATACGTAAAGCATGCAAGCTAGTTCACGATAAATTGCAACAACATTTGTAACAATGATAATTGCATTAAATATCAACTTAGTAATGGATAAAAAGTATATACTAAAAAGATATACCTTTGTTCAAATCTTTTGTATGAAAAATTTGTCCTTAAAGCTAGAGGATGATATCTATCAGGAAACTGAACGCATTACTGCAAAATTGAGGGTGGCTCGCAACCGATATATCAATGAAGCGGTAGATTTATTCAATCGTTACCACAGCCGGCGATTGCTCAAAGCACAGTTGTCTAAGGAATCCCTGCTTACTGCTGTCGATTCAATGGATGTTCTGAAGGAAATGGAAAAATTGGTAGACAATGATCAGGCAATATGATATATGGTTAGCAGATTTGAGTCTTAGAATGGGTACAGAGCCTGGAAAAACTAGGCCTGTTGTTATTCTGCAAACTGATTTGTTGAATCCATTTCACCCTTCAACCCTGATTTGTCCGGTAACTTCCCGGGTGAATAAATCAATTCATTTGTTGCGGGTGCATTTGCGTAAAGGACAATTGGATAAGCCCTCAGATATTTTGGTGGATCAGATAAGGGCAATTGATAACAACAGATTACAACAAAAAATAGGTGCTTTAACACGCCATCAGATCAGCCGCCTGCAACAGAATTTGAAAATTGTACTTGATTTATAGGGAAGGAAGGGTGGCGAGTGTGAGTGTGAGTGTGGAGTGGGAGTGTGAAGAAAAGGCCAGAATAAGAGAGGTGCACACCCACACTAC
>JBJTJJ010000088.1:0-14449 GCA_046095445.1 Sediminibacterium sp. | reverse complement strand
GCCGATCTCTCAGCGGGCGTACGCAGGTCGGTATCTTTCATGCCCAGGGGTTGAAAGATATCTGTGCGGCAGATCTCAGTAAAATCACGCCCCGATGCTTTTTCTGCAATGCTCGCGAGCAGCACATAGCCGGTATTGCTGTATTCGTATTGGCTGCCTGCCACAAATCGGGTGGGAGGTGCATAGCGCCTGAGGTAAGCGAGTATGTCGTCATTGTTCGCCACCTTCGATTTATCCCAATGTTGGTCCATGATGGACTGGTAATCGGGGAGCCCGGATGTGTGTGTGAGGAGATGACGAATGGTAATATTTTTATAGGGTATATCCAGGTACTTCTCAACGGGGTCATCAAATTGCAGTTGCCCTTTTTCCTGTAGAAGCATGATCACCATGGAGGTGAATTGTTTGCTAACGGAAGCCAGTTCGAACAGGTCTGTCTTTTTCAGGGGGGTACGGGAAGCGAAATCGCGGTAACCGGTTGTTTTCTGATAAATGATTTTTCCTTCCCGGGCAATGGTGATTACCCCGCTGAATTGGTTGTTGGCAAGAAAGGTAGCAATGGCAGTATCTACCTGTTCAGCTTTTTGCGATTGTGCAAAGAGTGGAAGTAGAAATAGTAACAGTAAACTTCTCATCATACAAAATAGTTATTTTCCACCATCCCAGCGAATCACTTTACCCGCGCGGGTGCCGGTATGTTTTCCCTGGTCAACCGTGAGTTGACCGTTCACGATTACATAGGAAAAGCCGATGCTGTATTGATGGGGTTGATCAAAGGTGGAGAGGTCATCTACAGTTTTTTCATCGAATACTACGATGTCGGCGATATTGCCTTCCCGTAATAGTCCCCTATTCACGATGTTGAATTTTTTTGCCGGGAGGGAAGTCATTCTACGAATGGCTTCTTCCAGGGAAATGATCTTCTTTTCCCGCACATATTTTCCCAACACGCGTGCGTTGGTGCCATAGCCGCGTGGGTGAGGGTTTCCTGATCCGAATACGCGGATACCGGCATCGCTGGCGATCATGTTGTAGGGCACTTTCATGATGTTGGATACATCTTTTTCGCTCATGCCGTGGAAGACCATGCTAGCGCCGCCTTTCAGCATCATATCGATGATGGTTGCTGCTTCAGATTTTACTTTGTGTGGTTTGCCGAGGCGTTGGTTGATGGTTTCAATGCTTAAACCATTGAAGCTGGTATCAGCTTTGTAAGAAGCAACGACTGTATAGCTGAAATGTTTCAGGGAGCGTTTTTTCAGGTTTCTGATCATGTGTTCGATCACCTGTTCTTTTATTTCCTGGCGGTTCAGGCGGGCGTTGATGGAGTCATTGCCATCTGCCAGCACCCAATCGGGCAAGAGGGTACTCAGAGAGGTACTGCTGGCGGTATAGGGATATTGGTCGATGGTCACATCGAAGCCGGCGGCCCTGGCTTCTTCTACCCAGCCGATGGTTTCGCTGCTTCTGCCCCAGTTTTGTTGACCACTCACTTTGAAGTGAGAGATTTCAACGGGTATATTGGCTTCAGTGCCGATGTTGATGGCTTCGCGGATGGCGGGAACGACGCTATCTCCCTCGCTGCGGATATGGCTGGCATAGACGCCGTTGAAGCGGGCGGCTACTTTTGCCAGTCGCACCACTTCTTCTGTTTTGGAGTAGGTGCCCGGAATGTAGATGAGTCCGGTAGAGAAACCTACGGCACCGTTTTTCATAGCGTCTTCCACTATTTTTTCCATGTGCTGCATTTCCTGTTCGCTGGGCGAGCGGTTGGCGGTGCCCATGGCTGCTTTGCGCACGTCGTTGTGGCCGATGAGGGTGGCGATGTTAATGCTGGTTTGTAAGCTATCCAGCATGGAGAAATAGCTGCTGATATTGGTTTTCGAGAGGCCGCAGTTGCCGGTTACTACGGTGGTTACGCCGTCGATTATGAAGTTATCGGCGGTAGGGTTTCTTTTTTCGTCGCCTTCGATGTGGGTGTGTACATCGATGAATCCCGGTGCGATGATTTGGTTTTGCACGTCGATGGTGCGGGTAGCGGACCAGTCTTTCAGTTGACCGATGGCAATGATTTTGCCGTTGGAGATAGCGATATTGCTTTTGAACCAGCTGTTGCCGGTGCCGTCGAGTATGCGACCATTGCGCAGGATGAGGTCGGCAGTATTGTTCTGTGCGAATGAAACGCACAGGAAGCTAATGAGCAGGAGTAAAGTAAGTAAGGTACGGTTACGCATACAAATAATTGAGGAATGAAAATACTGTTTTTATCAGCAGTAAAATATAAGTTGGTACGCTTTTGATGGATGTTTGAGCATCTTATTGCAACAATAGAATTATTGAAAACACAAAGTGATGAATTCTAGTTCTTCTCCCCGCAAAATTGTACCTTTGCGCACGAAAAAATGGGGATATGCTGAATAAATTAGATGCCATCAAAGCTAGATTCGAACAGGTAGGCATCGCCCTGACCAACCCCGAAATCATCAACAACCAGAAAGAATTCGGCGCCTACTCCAAAGAATACCGCTCCCTCGAAAAAATCGTTCAGCCCTACGAAACCTATAAAAAAGTACTGGCAGATTACGAATTCGCCCGTGATGCCCAACATTCTTCCGATGAAGACATGAAGGAACTGGCAAAAATGGAACTGCCGGCATTAGAAGCACAAAAAGAAGAACTTGAGAAACTCCTTACTCAACTGCTCATACCCAAAGACCCGCAAGACGATAAGAACGCCATCCTGGAAATTCGTGCCGGTACCGGTGGTGATGAAGCCAGTCTTTTTGCAGGTGACCTGCTGGGTATGTACCTGCGTTACTGCGCCAAAAAGGGCTGGAAAACTCAAATCGTGAGCGAGAGCGAAGGAACTGTCGGCGGTTATAAAGAAGTAGTTGTGGAAGTTACCGGTGAAGATGTATATGGCACCCTAAAATTCGAAAGCGGGGTTCACCGCGTTCAACGGGTACCCGATACAGAAACACAAGGCAGGGTGCACACCTCCGCGGCCACTGTTGCCGTGATGCCAGAAGCTGAAGAAGTCGATTTTGAATTGAAAGAGAGCGACGTTAAAATGGAAACCGCCCGCAGTGGCGGTGCCGGAGGTCAAAACGTAAATAAAGTAGAAACCAAAGTGTTTCTTACCCATATTCCTACAGGCGTGGTGGTGGTTTGCCAAACAGAACGCTCCCAACTGGGCAACCGCGAAAAAGCCATGACCATGCTGCGTACCAAATTATATGAAGAACAGGTGCGCAAACAGGAAGATGAAATCGCCCGTCGTCGTAAAACCCTCGTGAGTACCGGCGACCGCAGTGCAAAAATCAGAACCTACAACTGGCCGCAGGGTAGAGTAACTGACCACCGCATCGGACTTACCTCCTATAACCTCAATGCGGTTGTGGGTGGCGAACTCGATGAGTTCATTGAGGCACTGCAAGTGGCAGAGAATGCAGAAAAAATGGTGAACCAGTAAAGCGTATTAATTCTTGCGGGCGCGCTCTTCCGCTTGCTTTACTTTCAACTCCCAATTCCAGGCCGTACGCATCATCTCCCGGAGATCATACTGTATCTTCCAGCCCAACTGCTGCACCGCTTTTTCATTGTTGGCATAAATTGCCATCACATCACCCGGCCGGCGCGGACCAATAGAATAATTTAACTTCTCTCCACTCACTTCCTCAAACATACGGATGGCTTCCAGTACCGTGATGCCATTGCCCGTTCCCAGATTAAACACTTCCGTCGGCCCTGTGTTCCTCTCTTCCAGCAGGTATAAGAGGGCAAGGGTATGGGCATGGGCAATATCACACACATGAATATAATCACGAATGCAACTGCCATCACGGGTTGGATAATCATCACCATACACCATCATACCGGGTAATTTACCGATGGCAGTTTGCGTAATCACCGGTACCAGATTCAGTGGTTTTCCCAATGGACTCTCCCCAAGCAGGGTTGTAGGATGCGCACCCGCCGGATTAAAATAACGCAGTAAAATGGCTGAGCCCCTTCCACTACGGTACACATCCCTTACAATGGTTTCTCCCATCTGCTTGGTGGCACCATAAGGTGATTCGGCTGTTTGCCAAACTGTATCTTCGTTCACCGGCACTTCTGCCGGACTCCCATAAACTGTGCAGGAAGAGGAAAAAACAAAATGGGGCACTTCAAATTCCTCCGCACATTTCAGCAAGTTGACGAGGGAAAACAAATTGTTTTCATAATACGATAGTGGTTCCTCTACAGATTCTCCCACCGCTTTGAAAGCTGCAAAATGAATGATGCCGGCTATGTCCTCATTTTCCTGAAAAACAGCTAATGTCTCATCAAAATTCTTCAGGTCAACCTGATAGTTTTTGATGCGCTTGCCTGTGATTTTTTCTATGCCGGTAATGGCATATGCAGAGGAGCGGGAGAGGTCGTCTATTGAAATAACGTCAAATCCGTTTTCTATCAAATCGACCAGGGTGTGAGAACCGATGTATCCGCAGCCGCCGGTAACTAAAATAGTAGCCATGATGCTCTTTGTTGGTGCAAGATAACTTATTCAGGCGGTTACCAAAAAGGTCGGGTAAGCTTAGATGAACAATTTCAAAACATAGTACATGATACCGGCAAGGACAGCTGAAACAGGTATGGTAAGCACCCAGGCCCACAGCAGATTAACAGTGACACCCCATCTTACAGCGCTCAGGCGCTTGGTGGCACCAACACCAATAATGGAGCCGGTAATGGTATGCGTAGTAGAAACCGGAATTTTAAAGTGCTCAGTCATGAAAAGTGTAATGGCACCGGCAGTTTCAGCAGCTACCCCTTCCAGCGGCGTTACTTTGGTAATGCGGGTTCCCATTGTTTTTACAATTTTCCATCCGCCACTCATGGTGCCTAATCCAATGAAAAAGAAACTGGCAAAGGGTACCCAGGGGTATGCCACAACGAATTGATTAAAATCCATTGACACTCCTTTGCTCTTTTCATAGAAAATGGTGGCAGCGCCGATGATGCCCATTACTTTCTGGGCGTCATTACCTCCATGGCCCACACTAAAGGCAGCGGAGGATACTAACTGCAGTCGCTTGAACCAGCCTTCTGCTTTGTAGGGATTCGAGCCCTTGCAAATATGGACGATGATAATGGTTATAATGAAGGCAATGACCATACCTATGAGCGGAGCGATAAAAATGAACAGGAAGGTAGGAACTACTTTTACGTAATTGATTACATCTACCCCATGCTGACTGAACCCGTGGGCATTGGTCAATGCTGCACCGACAAAACCACCCATTAGGGTATGCGAGGAACTGGAAGGGATACCAAACCACCAGGTGAGCAAATTCCAGATAATGGCAGCGATGATACCTGCGAGAATTACATGGAGGGTAATGAATTCTGCATTGACCCATTTGGCTACCGTATTGCCGATTCCGAATTCCTTGAAAACATATTTCGCCATGAAATAGGCAGCAAAGTTGAAAACTGCAGCCCATGCCACTGCCTGGAAGGGAGTAAGTACTTTGGTGGAAACAATGGTAGCGATGGCGTTGGCGGCATCGTGAAATCCATTGATGTAGTCGAAAATGAAAGCCAGTACTATGATTATAATCAGCAGGGTTAGCATACGGGTGTGTTTAGAGCAACTTCCTTACCTAAAGACAAGGCAAATCAGGCATATTTAATGATAATGGATTCTATTACGTTGGCAGCATCTTCGCACTTATCGGTTGCGATTTCCATCACCTGATAGATCTCTCTTTTTTTGATCACTTCTTTGAAATCATTTTCCTGCTGGAACAGCATTTCAATGCTCATATCAAAAACATCGTCTGCCTGGTTTTCAATGCTGTTCACCCTCACCATGGCCTCGGTCATTTCGCGTAAATTTTTCATGTCACGCAGTCCCATCACCGCCCTGCGAATTTCAATCGAACCCTGTAAAATAAGGTCAGACATCTTTTGTATTCCGGTATCGTTGGGATTTACGTTGTAAAAGTTGATCTTTTTGGCTGAGGCATAAATATAGTCACAGATGTCATCCAGCGAAGTAGCCAGGTAGTGTATATCTTCTCTGTCGAATGGAGTGATGAAGTTGCGGCCTAATTCAGTGAAAATTCTATGGGTATTTTCATCGTTCTTATGTTCGAGGTCCTCAATCTGAGCAAGAACAGCAGCTCTTTTATTATGGTCGGGCTCGCTGACCATCTCTTTTAGTTTCTGTGCCATTTCCAGCACCTTTTCTGCCACTCCTTCGAATAGCTCGTAGAAAACTTTGTTTTTTGGCATGAACAGGTTGCCGAAATTATTCAATCGCATGTCTGACAAGATTTATTTGTAAAAGTAATGGTATCAGTGATGAAATTGGGACGAATGAAAAAATTAATGATTACTTAATATAGCCTTGGGCTCAAATTTTTAAAAATATCATATATCAGCATTTTCAAGTATAAAACCAATCGTGGTGCCCACATCTTTCTTACTGCGCACATGAATATTCTGACCATGCGCCTCAATGATATGCTTACAAATGGCTAGTCCTAACCCGGTACCCCCTAGATCGCGGCTGCGTCCCTGATCAGTGCGGTAAAACCTCTCAAATATCCTTGGTAAATGTTCTTCGGCAATGCCAATTCCATCATCGCTGATTTCCACCAAAACATGCCCCTCATCCATCGGATAAATACTGGCAACTATATGTCCGTTTTCCTTCCCATACTTAGTGGCATTGTCGAGCAGGTTTATCACCACTTGCTGTATTTTCTCCTTATCCGCATAAACCACCACCGGAGCTTCGCAGCCCTTTTTAATGCTGCATTGAATATTTCGGGTAGCAGTCTTGATGGAATGTGCATCGAATGCATCGCGTATCAGGTCTTGAATGATGAACTGTGTTTTATAGAGTGGCTGTCGTCCACTTTCCAGCAGGGATATTTCATCCAGGTCTTCCAGCAGGTTCACCATTCGGTCAATATTGCGGGAAGTATTTTCCAGGAATTTTTTTCTCGTGGCAGGATCGTCCATTGCCCCCTGTAAAAGGGTATCTACATATCCCTGTATGGCAAAAATCGGGGTCTTGAATTCATGGGCCAGGTTTTGCAAAAATTCCTTCCGGTAGGCCTCATTCGTTTGTAGTACCTCAATCTCAGCTTTTTTCTGCTGCGCCCACTGCTCCACATCTTCCCGCACTTCATCTATTCCCTTTTGTGGAAGGATGTATTTATAATAGGTTTCTTCCCGCTTCGTTGCCTTGGTCTGGTAAATAACTTTATAAATCAGCTTGATCTTCCTATAAATAAAAGATTCCAGCACCCTTCTTATCAACAAATAGCTTCCCAAAAAAACAACCACAAAAATCAGCAGGGCAATTTTCCAGTTGGGTAAGAGAAAGGCACTGCCTATACCAATGGGCACAGAAAGGGCCAGTGCCGTAAAGGCAGATAGCTGTTGGGGCGATAAGTTGCGGGATGAAAACATGCGGTCAATATGCAGGGCAAAGGTAGGCAATGGGCGGGTTACCACTCAAATTTATAGCCCACCCCCTTGACCGTTGTGATGCAGTCTGAATTCAATTTCTGCCTGATCTTTCTGATGTGCACATCAATGGTTCGGTCACCCACTATTACATCGCTTCCCCATACCTGTGATAAAATTTCATTGCGCAACATGACCCTTCCGGGACGGGAAGCCAGGAGATACAATAGTTCGAATTCCTTTTTGGCGAGAGAAATTTCTCGATCGCTTATGGTAACCAGATAACTCGCAGGATCGATGGCAAAATCTCCGATGACAATCTTATTGTTGCCCTCTTCTTCCTTTTTCCGCAATCGCCGAAACAAGGCATGTACCTTACTGATGAGCACTTTCGGACTCACCGGTTTGGCCACATAATCATCGGCCCCCGATTCCAATCCCTTTATCTGAATGGTTTCATCACTCACAGCAGTGAGGAAGATAATGAGGGTCTGGGCAAATTCGGGTTGTGTTCGTAGAATCTGACATACTTCAACTCCCGTTTTTCCGGGCATCATGATATCGAGGATGATCAGATCCGGATGGTGCAAGCGCGCCTGTTGTAAGGCAACATTGCCATCCGGGGCCGTATATACCTCAAAGCCCTCCTTTCTTAGGTTGTAGGATACAATTTCTACTATGTCCGGCTCATCATCTGCGATGAGAATTTTGTGGGGTTGGTCACCCATAACTATCTGGTTAGAACAAATTTATATCTAATCAGTGTCATATTATTATTTCCTGCTTATTATGTTATTGTTAACGACTCTGTGCATCGGCCCGGTTCTTGCATTATAATTAGTATATTTTTGCAGGGTTATGAAGATTGTTGGCAGGTTATTGTCGCTTTATTTTTTGTTGGGTTGTTTTTCGCTCTCAGCACAGGAGTTGAGCATGCCACCGATTCCTCCTATGCGCATGTTGTACCATGACCAGATCCATGCATCTTTTGAAGCCATATTCCGCGAACATCTGAAGTCTGCTAAGTCCGCCGAAGACAGCGTAAGCATTGCTAACAGAGATGGTCTGATCCGAAAAAAAATCGATGGCTATAGGGCAGCCATAGAACTGGACAGCAGTTTTTCTGATAATGACCGGTACAAGTGGCTCAGAAGTCTTCGTGAATTGCTCGATGGCTACCGGTACTTGCGGGCAGCCAAAAAGATTCAAACGGCGCAGTGGCCTGAACTAATTGACAGTTATGGGTCTGCGATGAAAGCGACCTGGACCGGTCAATCTTTTATGCCGGTATTCGAAACCATTGCAACTGAAACTGCCTGGCTATTGTTGCAGAATAAAGCACTACAAGCTAATCCTGCCCGCGAAGAAGCAGCAGATTGGTTGCTGTTGCAGCAGGCCAACAGAGACCCTTCCTCCATTTTACCCTTACTCAGCAAGCAGCCACAGTGCAGGTATGCAGATACTCTGATTATACGGGCGGCTTTTCTCGATCAGGAAAAATTGTACACCTATGCTGCTGTGCCCAATGCGCTAGGAAAAAAAATTCACCAGTCCACACATCCACTGGTAAAGCTCATCGCTTACCTCACAAAGCTGCCTACGGGTAGGATGATTTTCCCTTTCATTGATGAGATCTATCATGGCCGTTTGACCATTGATTCCATTGCTCCCTTTACCCGCGAGGATTCTACAGGTACTTATTTTAATATGCTGGTGCAAACACGCATTGCTTACATGCAACGGCTGCACCGGGGTGATACCGCCATGGCAATGGACGCTTTGTATAAAAGAATCCGCCAAAAGTCAGTGGAAGATTACCTGAATGAAATCAACGGCTTACATGAAGAAAGCAATCCTTTGAAGCGCTTCAAAAAAATCAGCCGCTTAAGTCCGGAAGAGCTCTATTATGTTGCCGTTACCGGTGAGGAGGAAATGTACACTTCCAGTTTTGTTACAGGCATCTATCCTCGTATGTTCCAGTTGTGGAAGGGAAAATCTTCCGATTCATTGCTGGCCAGGGTTCAGTATGATCAATACCGTCGATTTATTCGCCTCTGTGCTTCCTACAATACCCTCGATGATTGGTTAAGCCGCATGGATACTGCCAGCGCCCGCAGGATGGTACTCGATTTTACGGATGGACTGGAGAATACAACCGGATTGGCAGAAGCTGTTGACGTGGCAACCACCTATTCCAGCATCTACAATGAACGCATCAGAAAATGGATGTTGGAGAAAGTAAACGAGAGAACACAACAACTCAATGGCACTGCAGATACCCGTGGCGCAGCCATCTATTCTATATTACAGAAGATTTTCTATTCCATGGATACATCCCGGCGTACCTCCCTGCTGGATACCCTTGGACTTCAACCTGCCGATCGCCTCCTGCTTTCATCCCTGCAGGATACTTCCGGACGGATCATTGTACAACAGTTTTTCTATGGCAATAAAGGGGGGCCGGAAATCTATCAGACATTTATACGCCGATTTACCAATCCCAACTGGAAAATTGAAAAGAAGCCGTATTGGACGGAAGTATCGTCAGTAAAAGGAGTTCCGGTAACCATTTATTCGAACCTGCCGCTGGATGAAGTGGGCGACAATGATGAACATGCACAGGATAGTCTCATCACTTACCTGTTGTCTAAGAGAATTGAACCGGTGATGTCGATACACCGCGGACATAGCTATAGCTTGCCTTCGACAATTGAAAAACTTCCCTACAGCTCCCGATTGGTTCTGGTAGGAAGCTGTGGCGGATATCAGCGATTGCACGATGTGCTGGAAACCTGTCCCGAGGCAGCCATCATTTCTTCCAAACAAGTGGGAACCGGACAAATCAACCAGCAACTGATTGATGTTATTTGTGAGCAGTTGCGACAGGGTAAAGACATCTATTGGCCTGCACTCTGGAAAAAACTGGAGACCGGACTGGCAGGGAAATCCCTTGAAACATTTCGGGATTATGTGCCACCGTACCAAAACCTGGGAGCCCTGTTCATTCAGGCCTACCGGACGATGATGGACAAGGGACCATCGGGCCGTTCATTCTAATTATTGCAGAAACGGATTGTTTTGTTTTTCATAGCCAATGGTCGTGGAGCTACCATGGCCAGGATGCACGGCTACAGTATCGGGCAGTAACCATAATTTTTCACGGATACTTTTGAGCAATTGTTCGTGGCTGCTGCCGGGAAGATCAGTTCTGCCGATGCTTTCACGGAACAGTACATCCCCAGCAATAACGAATTGTTGTGCTGCACAGTAAAAGCAAATACTGGCAGGGGAATGTCCGGGTGTCTCCAGTACCTCCAGCCGGTCGTTGTCGAGTTCGATCACATCTCCTTCTTTCAAAAAATGCAGTGGGCCATTGTAATTGGTGAAAGGCAATCCCCAATTCTGTCCTGAAACCGGGGCTCTTTCCAGTACTATTTGTTCACCCTGGTGCAGGTGCAATTCCAATCCATACGTGGCATGCACCCAACGGTTGCCAAATACATGGTCAAGGTGACAGTGGGTATTGAGTAAAAGGGTGGGTTGTAGTCCCTCCGATTCGATGAAATTTTTTAACATTTCTTCCTCAGCCGAAAAGTAACATCCGGGGTCTATAATGATAGCTTTGCGCTGTTCATTGTACAGAACGTAAGTATTTTCGCGTATCGGACTGAAAGTGAATACCTGGAGGGTTAACATATTGGTAATTTTAGCGTCTTTTGCGGGTAATTGATTATTTTTAAAACATCAAAGTACAGATATGTATTTCAAACGAAGAGCTATTTCCTGGCTGGGTGTTTTTTTACTGCCGCTGGTGGGACTTGCCCAGGTGAATGGCGTCGAGTTTGGCAAAAATAGGGTACAGCATAAGAAGTTTAACTGGAAGTTTTATCAGTCCGCTAATTTCAATGCCTATGTGTCGCAAGGCGGTGTTGAACTCGGAAAATTTGCGATACAAATGGCAGAGGAAGAATTACCTGCTATTGAAAATTTCGTAGAATATTCTCTGCAGCGCCGTGCGAACATTATTATCTACAATAATTACAATGACTTCAAAAGCAGCAATATTGGCCTGGGTATGGAGTGGCAAAGTCCTGGAGGAATTACCCGTTTGGTGAACAATAAATTGGCGGTGTATTTCGATGGTAATCATGCCAACCTGCGTCGCCAGATTAGGCAGGGCATTGCCCGGGTTTTGACCGATAATCTCTTGTTTGGTGATGATATTGGAGAGTTTGCCAGCAACCAGGCATTACTCGATCTGCCCAAATGGCTGGTAGATGGGTATGTGTCTTATGTGGGTGAACCCTGGAGTACGCTCCTCGATGATCAGTTGAAAAGTGCCTTGCTCAGCGGCAGGTACAATTCATTTTATCAATTTGCTTTTGAACAGCCATTGCTGGCAGGACATTCCTTCTGGCGATACATTGCAGAAAAATATCGTAAAGACAATGTTACCTATTTGCTCTACCTGGCACGTATTTATAAGAATCTGAACAATGCATGTTTGCGTGTCTGTAAAAAGAAATTCAAGGAGGTACTGAAAGACTTTATGCAGTATGAGCAGGAGCGATATTCCAAAGACATCACCCGTCGCCGCAATCAACCCAAGGGAACTTTGGTAGTGACAGAAGATATCACCCGGAAAGATTATTTCCGGTTTCAAGCAAATCCAACGGGGCGCAGCACCACCTATGCCGTAGTGGAATTCGACGATGGACAGTATGCATTAAAACTCCATGAGAATTTTTATACAGCCAAGACTTTGCTGAGGTTAGGTAATAAAACTTATCAGGGAGATATTGATCCCTCTTATCCCATTATTGCCTGGGATGGAAAGGGCACCCGATTGCTGGTGATTTATTGGGAGAAGGGGAAGATCAACATGTTTGTTTACGATAACATCGCAAAGTACAAACGCTTCAAGCAGTCTATTACCGGTGTAGACCAGATTTTAGATGCTTCATTCCTGCTGGATGCTAATACCGTTGTGATGAGTGCGGTGAAGAATGGACATACCGATATTTATACGTATAAAATTCAGGAGAACCGACTCACCCAGATTACCAATGATGTGTATGATGATCTTGATCCTGCCTTGGTAGCCTTCCCCAACAAAGTAGGTATCGTATTCTCTTCCAACCGTCCCTCCGGAACTACCCCCGGATCGGATACTGTGCTTCCAAGTCGCTATAATTTCAACATATTTTTTACAGATATCCTGAATGAGGGAAAGTCGAAACAAATTACCCAACTCACCAATGTGAAATATGGGGCAGCCCGTTATCCCATGCAGTACAATACCAATCACTTCACATTTGTTTCAGATGAAAATGGTATTGCTAACCGCTGGGCCGGCTTCTTTTCTACCCAGCGCCGCGGACTAGACACGCTGATCTATATTGGGGAGGAAATATTACACAACCCCACCCCTAAAGAAATTGATTCGACACTTCGTGCCTGGCAATTGCCCAAACCGGATAGCATCAGTTTCTACCAGGTGTACAATGATTCAACCTACACTTTTCCAATCACCAATTACCAGAGCAGTCTTTCCGAAACAAGAATAGCCGGCAACAATGGACAAGTAAGTGAGGTGAGAAGGGAAGGAGACTATAAGTTTTTGTACAAGCTGAAGGTCGATGAGCAAACACTCTTAAAAAGAAATGTTTCTGCACGACCCACCGAGTACATGAAAAAAGTGATGGCAGATGCTAAGGCACAAACCGGTAAGGCAACTGTTTATGTGAACCAGCAGGTTACACAGGATACTGCTAAAAAGAAGGCAGCCGATTTTTTCCAGAATGAATTCGCCAACGAAAAGCAGGATGTAACTGTGCCCACTTATCTTCCACCAATTAAAGAAAACAGTTCAACCTTATCCAAATCAAAGCTTTTTGATTACCGCATGAAATTCAGCTCTGACTTTTTGCAGAGCGGAATCACCAATGCCATTTTGATGAATCGATATCAGCCCTATGCCGGCGGAATCGGACCTATTCAATTGAACAATGGCGCCAATCTCAACTTTGCTTTAAAAGTAGGTGTCAGTGATTTGATGGAAGATATGCGTTTTGTAGGTGGTGTCAGATTCGGCTCCAATTTTACAGATAAGGATATCTTGCTCTCTTTCATGAATTACCGTAAAAAATTAGATTGGGGTGTTACTTATTATAGAAGTAACATTTCTAATTTTTACAATAATCCATACAGTACGATGTTGTATACCAACTTGTACCAGTTTCATGTCAATTATCCCTTCGATGAAGTGCGCAGTCTTCGAGCTATTGTAGGTGTTCGTAATGATCGTGGCGTGCTTCGACCCTACAATAATTTCATTGGTATTCCCGATCCGGCAGCATTGCCTTTTCCGGATACTGTATCGCGTTTCATTGTTTCACGATTGGAATATGTGCATGATAATACCATCAACCCTACGCAAAATATCTGGAAGGGATTGCGGTACAAAGTTTTCTTTGATGTGAATTTGCCCAGTTTCAAGACTGCCCTCAACAACGGCAAGGCCACGCTGAATCTGGGTTTTGATGCAAGGTTGTACAAGAAAATCTATCGCAATTTTATATGGGCAGGTCGTGCCGCAGCTGATTTTTCATGGGGAGAACAAAAAATTGTTTACTTCCTCGGTGGTACAGACGGACAGTTAGGTCCCAAGTTCAATACCAATCCGCCCGCACCCGATCAGAGCTATGCATTCCAGTCACTTGCACTCAACATGCGTGGGTATAACCAGAACATAGCCAATGGTAACAATGCTTTTGTGATCAACAGTGAATTCAGGTTCCCTCTATTCTCGACGCTGGTG
The DNA here is from genome assembly GCA_046095445.1 of Sediminibacterium sp. Lineage (GTDB taxonomy): Bacteria > Bacteroidota > Bacteroidia > Chitinophagales > Chitinophagaceae > Sediminibacterium. Next base: position 162 of record JBJTJJ010000088.1, on the reverse strand, counting down.
AATCGACCCATCAACAATGCATTCCTGCGTAATTTTCAACTGGTGCAGTTTGTTGATCTGGGCAGTGCCTGGAATGGGAAATACAACGGCATACAACGCCCCGGCGAATTCATCACCAATCCCGGCAGCACTCCAGTTAGTGTAAGACTGGATGCAGGTGGT
>JBJTJJ010000087.1:0-3268 GCA_046095445.1 Sediminibacterium sp. | reverse complement strand
ATATTAGTCTATGTGGTACACGTTGGGGAAATTCATATTAAAGTATCGGCTGCAGATGTTGCTGTTGCTGACGGTGATAACAGCATTCATGGGCTGGAAGGCCTCTCAGGTTCAATTGAGCTATGATTTTACCCGCGCTCTACCCACTGACAACCAGAAGTACCGGGAGTATCAGCAATTTCTTCGCACCTTCGGAGCCGATGCAAATACAGTCGTGGTGGGCATACAAACAGATAATATGTATGATCCTACCTTTTTTAATCAGGTGAGTGATCTACACCAGCGACTCAAAAAAGTTAAAGCTGTTACAGGTGTCTTATCAGTTCCTGAGGCGGTTGGATTGACCAATGATACTGCAGCAGGAAAATTAATTCCGACCCGCCTCTTTCATCCACCTTATTCCGATGCTGGGGCACTGGACAGTGCCAGACAGCTATTTGAATCACTGCCATTCTATCAGACTTTGTTGTATAATCCTGATACCAAAAGCTATTTATTGGGCATCAGCGTCAACAAAGACACCATGAACAGCAAGGGGCGTACCCGACTGATGAATGATATCCTGGCTGAATTAAATGTATTTGAAAAAGCCAGCGGTACGGAATTGTATGTGAGTGGTCTGCCTTATATCAGAACCATTGTAGGCAACAAGATCAAAGCTGAAATGAATTGGTTCCTGATTGGCTCACTGGCACTATCTGTGGTTACCCTTTTTCTATTTTTCTGGTCATTCAGTACCACGCTCATGAGTTTAATTGTAGTCGGCATGGGTGTTATATGGAGTCTTGGTACACTTGTATTGTTTGGATATAAAATAACACTGCTAACCGCACTCATTCCGCCATTGGTAGTAGTTATCGGAATTCCTAATTGTATTTACTTCCTGAATAAATACCATACTGTCTATCTGGAAACAAAAAACAAAGAGGAGGCATTGGTTACCATGGTAGGTAGGATGGGGGTAGTTACCTTATTCTGTAATATTGCTGCTGCCATTGGGTTTGCAGTATTTGCCTTGACCAAGAGCGATTTGCTCAAAGAATTTGGCGTAGTGGCGGGAATCAATATCATGGCATTATTTTTTGCGTCGCTACTTTTCATACCTGCCGTTTTAAGTTATCTGCCTCCTCCCGCACCCAAGCACGTTCGTTACTTGGAAAGTGCATGGATGAAGCGTTTGTTGGTTAACATTGAGCGCTGGGCCTTTCAACATGCAGGTTGGGTATATGGAATAACCGCCATCGCACTTATTGTTGCAGTAGTGGGTATTTTTCGTATCAAAAGCGAGGGTTTTATTGTTGATGACCTGCCCCGCAGCAATAAAATTTATACTGACCTGAAATGGTTTGAAAAAAATTTTGGTGGAGTAATGCCTCTTGAAATTATTGTAGATACCAAAAAGCGAAAAAATGTAATGCGCATGAAGACCATCCAGAAAATGGATGAATTGTCTGACTATATCGAACAAAATCCGGAAACTGCCCGCCCGCTCTCTTTTGTAGAGGGATTGAAGTTTGTGCGGCAGGCTTATTTTGATGGTGATAGCAGTAGTTATGCCATACCAACAGAAACAGATCTGGCATTCATAGGACCATACCTCCAAACTTCGGCATCAGGACGTGATACAGCAGGAGAGAAGGGAGTGTCCGGCCTACTCAATAATTTCATTGACAGCAACCGACAGATGGCTCGCATCAGTGTGAATATGAAAGATATTGGCAGCGCCCGTCTGCCTGTTTTACTAAATGAGTTTCAACAGAAAGCCAATGAAATTTTTGATACCACGGCTTATCGCGTCACCTTCACCGGCAGCAGCGTTTCGTTTGTTGAGGGATCAGGATTTATTATACGTGGGTTGAAAGAAAGCATCATGTGGGCATTCCTGCTGATTTCACTATGTATGTTGTATTTATTTCGTTCCTTCCGCATTCTTATCTGCTCATTGATACCTAATCTTGTTCCATTGGTGATAACGGCAGGCGTGATGGGTTGGGTGGGCATTGCGCTGAAACCTTCAACAGTACTCGTGTTCAGTGTTGCCCTCGGAATTGCCATCGACGTAACCATTCGTTTTCTGGTCAACTTCAAACAAGAATTGTCCTACCATGACCACAGCGTATCAGCAACATTGGTTCAGACGATCCGTCATACAGGCATCAGTATTCTGTATACTTCAATGGTATTGATTGCCGGTTTCATCATTTTCTGCTGGAGCGACTTCGGTGGTACCAAGGCACTGGGCTGGCTTACATCTCTGACGCTGGTAGTGGGCACACTTACCAATCTGGTGTTGTTACCGGTACTGATACTCAGTATTGCTCCGGGAGGAAAAAAGAAATAGTCCACCGAGGCGGAAGAATTATTTCAGGATACTACTGAGCGTTTTTTCAAGATCTTCACCTCTCAGTCCTGATGCAATGATTTTTCCTGTAGGGTCAACCAATATATTAAAAGGGATTCCTTGAATCTGGTACATAGGTACCACTACACTTTCCCATTGTTTTAAGTCACTGACATGTGTCCAGGTTAATTTGTCATCCTGAATTGCTTTTAGCCAATTGGCTTTGTTCTCATCCAGCGAAACCCCCAACACTGTAAAGTTTTTGTCTTTGAATCGGTTGAAGGTAGCCACTACAGTCGGATTTTCCTGTCTGCAGGGACCACACCAACTTGCCCAAAAATCTACAAGAACATATTTGCCACGGAAACTTTTTAGGGAAATCATTTGACCATTCGGATCCGGTAAAGTGAAATCAGGAGCTTCCATGTTATTAAAAGAATTTTCTGCAGGAGCCGGTTGGGATGCTACGGATAATATGGATGAGATCTTTTGTAAAGAGCGGTGCTCCGGAAATTTATTCGAGGATGCTTTTGCTAATTGTTGTAACTCTTCTCTTTTCATGGTTCTTGTAGCAATTCCTAGTGCGTAACTGAGAGCTGCCGGACTTCCGGAATTATTAATAAAGTTGGTAACCAGTGCATTCAAGTCACCCATTCTGCGGTCTCTTTCCTGACGACAGGGAAGCAATATACTATCTGCTATATTTGCTTTCTGTAAGGAATCTAACCGAATAAAACAGGAAGCCAGGGCCGAATCCTGCTGACGATAATTTTCAAAAAAAGTATGTAATTGTTCACTGGCAACGGAGCCTTCCACTTTATAATGAGTATAGTCATTCAAATCGGCAATTAATTTGATGTTGTTATTGTCATTAATGATAATAAAATCAGCTCCCGATTCTGTTGAAACGCGGTACAGGCCTTCTTC
>JBJTJJ010000086.1:0-11543 GCA_046095445.1 Sediminibacterium sp. | reverse complement strand
CCACGATCTTCATCTTCCTCAGGTTTGATTTTACGCCATACTTCTTCCCTAACAGGAACTTCATAATTTTCGAAACTACCCTTGAAGTGTTCATCGAACTGTTGGTCTGCAATTTTATCCCATAGTCCTGCAGGTACCGGTGCTTCTAAAGAGGTTAGACTCGCTGATAAGTGGCTATCGAATTGTTGATCTTCAATTTTACTCCACAGGTTGTCAGAAACAGGAGATTCGAATTGATCCAGTTCCTGACCGGCATGAGTATCCAATAGTTTTCCGGCTATGGCATCCCAAATATGTTCTGGTACAGGTGCCTCGCGGTCGTAAAGACTATTACCAACAAATCGGTCAAGTCGGGTATCATCTAATTGCTCATAAGCACCGGCAGGTACTGGCGCAATATAGTTGATGAGTTGATCGGCTATATGGGTATCAAACTGTGCATCTGTAATTTTTTGCCAGTTACTTTCTTCAACGGGTGCTTCGTATGCTCCTAACTTTTCTCGGAAAAATTGATCGAATTGCTGCTCGTTCAGGCGTTGCCATAACCCTTCCGGCACAGGCGCGGAGAGGTCGCTGAGCTGACGACCCACAAAGTCGTCAAATTGGCTATCTGGCATTCTATACAGCAACTTTCTGTAATTGTAGTATTTGATATTGCAACATTTTCCGGGCTTTCACCAGCTGACTGCGGCTGGTGCCGGGTTGAATATTGAGCATCGCCCCAATCTCCTCGTGACTATATCCTTCGATGGCACTCAGGTTAAAAACTACCCGGTATCCGTCTGGCAATTGGTTGATCAGTTTCAGCAGTTCTTCCTGGTTGAGGTGGTTGTAAGCCGTTGCCTCTACCCTTGGAACATCGTACATGTTTTCTTCCAACTCCCTGTACTGAATTTTCTTTTTTTCAATGGTGCGGATGGCAGCATTCACCACCACACGCCGTATCCACCCTTCAAAAGCCCCTTCAAATTTGAACTGATCGATATGCTGGAAAATCCGAAGAAACGCATCCTGGAGCATGTCTTCCGCTTCGGACGAGTCATTGGCATAACGGAGGCATACCCCCATCATTTTGCCGGCATAACGGTCAAATAGTGCCCGCTGTGAGCGGGGATCCTTGTTTTTACAGCCCTCTATGATTTCAAATTCAGTCACGATAAACCAGTTTACGGGTTGATAAATAGTATAGATACCTAACGGCGGCCTTTCGTTGCCTGACCGGTTATGGTTTTAGTGGGGGTTTGATGAAAATCAAACTACCAGGAATTGCTGCTGGATATAGTCTACAACGTTTGTGAGGCTTTGATATTGTTGGAAAACAGCTAGTTGGCGGTCCGCTCCGGTACCCTTTTCCAGGGTCTGGTGGACCATTTGCAATATGTGTCTGCTACCCAGGTCATCTACCACATCATCCACAAAATCAAGCAGTTCGAGCAGCAGGGAACGGGTATCTACTTCTGTCTCCTTTCCGAAATCGATTAATTTTCCGTCAATTCCATACCTACTGGCCCTCCATTTGTTCTCATTGATCAGGGAGCGCTGGTAAATGATGTAGTTCATGTTCCGGCTCCGAAGCTGGTAGATTTTAGCAGTAATCGCCTGAAAAAGCCCGGCAATCATGATCGTTTCCTGGATGGTCATGGGTACATCACAGATTCGGTATTCGATGGTGTTGAAGAAGGGGTGTACCCGCAGGTCCCACCAGATTTTCTTTGCGTTATCGATGCAATTCGTCTTGATCAATAGGTTGACATAGTTTTCATACGCCTCCAAACTCTCAAAATAATCGGGAATACCGGTCCGTGGAAACTTATCAAATACCTTGGTTCTGAAAGACTTATAACCTGTATCCCTGCCTTCCCAAAAAGGTGAATTGGTACTCAGGGCATAAATATGGGGTAAGAAATACCTGGCTGTATTGGCAATGTGTACCGCAGTTTTCCGGTCCTCCATGCCCACATGCACATGCAAGCCAAAAATCAGGTTGCTGCGGGCAGCTTCCTGTAGTTCATTCACTATCTGGTTATACCGAACATGGTCAGTGATCAATTGGTTCTCCCAGTGACTGAAGGGATGGGTTCCGGAAGCACCAATGGAAAGTCCCAAATCGCCGGCAATGCGCGCTATATTGCCGCGAAGGGATATCACATCTTTATATGCTTCTTCAATGTCTTTGCAAATATCTGTACCCACTTCCACCACTGCCTGGTGCATTTCTGCCTTCACCTTATCCTTCAAAATTTTCTGTCCTTCCTGCACGATTCTTTGGCGATGGCTCTTCAACTCACGGGTTTGGGGATCCAATACCATGTACTCTTCTTCTACCCCCAGTGTAAAGTGCTTATAATTCAGATGGCTCATATACTTTCCTACGATTGCACTTTTAAATCAATGGCTGACCGATAACACCTTTCTGCAGGTAAGCACCCCAGGTAAGATTATCCCTACCGGATTGGTGTTGCTCTGCTTTTTCAATGGCGAAGTTGGCAGCCGTTTCAACTACCCAATTAAAATTTTCTTGTCCCACACTTTTCACATCAGCATCAGGTGCGGGATTACAGAAGTCAATGGCATATGGCACACCATCTCTTACCGCCAGTTCTACTGTATTGAAATCATAGCCCAGGTATTGATTGATGCGCAGCACAATAGATGTCATCTGCTCCAGTCGCTCGGCTGATGGTGCAAAATCTGCCACATAGCGCAGGTGGTGCGGATTGCGGGGTTCATACGGCATGATGCGAACATATTTACCTCCTATGCAATAGCACCTGTAATACTCTTCAAAAACAATTTCTTCCTGCAAGAGCATCACCAGTTGATTGGTCTCAGCATGTTTTTCAAAGAATTCTTCTTGACTCGCAAGCCGGTACACATTTTTCCAGCCACCACCGGCAAAGGGTTTCATGTAAGCAGGAAAACCAACATAATTAAAAATACCCTGCCAGTCCAGCGGAAACGCCAGGTTGCTAAAAGATAAATCACTGGTATCGGCAGGTAGATCACGAGAAGGAAGAATGACAGTTTTTGGAACAGGCACCTCAATTTTAGTTGCCAGACAATTATTGAAAAATTTTTCATCAGCACTCCACCAGAAAGGGTTGTTGATAACGGCTGTACCACAGAGCGCCGCATTCTTTAAAAAAGCACGATAGAAAGGAATATCCTGGCTGATCCTGTCAATGATTACCGCATAACCACTGTCCTCACCTTGAATAACTTTATCAATGCGGACAGGTTCCGCAGAAATATTGGGGATCTTTCTGTCATTGATGGTTGTAACCAGGGCCTCCGGAAAACTTCTTTCTTGCCCGAATAAGATGCCGATTTTTTTCATAATTGATCAAATTGCTTGTGTGAACCCGAAATTAGACCAGTCGGGCTTTGCGGAGGAAAATACTTTGTTAAATTACGGAATTGACCCCGAAAAATAAAATTACCCGCTTCCTCCTTAAATGTCTTGTCGGCGGCGGTTGTTTGCTTTATTTTTGAGCTATGCCTGAAACTACTGCTGCATCTTCTCTGCAGGATGCTTATGAAAAATATACGCTCCATTCGGATTTTTTAAACCGGGATGTTCTTTTTGATATCTATAGGACGGATAATAGCTTTGATGGTCAGCCAATTAGTTTGTTGCTGGTGAACGACGGGCAGGATTTGCTGACCATGCCTTTTCATACCTTACTGCAGCAGATTAGCTCTGATCATGACATACACCCATTGATGGTAGTAGGTATTCATTGTGGAAGTGAGCGCAAACAGGAATATGGCATTGCCTATTCGGCTGATTATATGGGTAGGGGCTCGAAAGCTGGCTTGTACACCAAATTTATTTTAGACGAACTGTTGCCTTTTCTCAGGAAGCGCTTTCATATTGTCTCTTTTAAAGAAAAAGTAATGGCTGGTTTTTCACTGGGCGGACTCAGCGCATTGGATCTGGTGTGGAACCATGCTACAGAGTTTAGTAAAGTAGGTATTTTCAGCCCTTCGCTTTGGTGGCGGAGAAAAAGTTATGAGGAAGGTTATGATGAGGAAAATGACCGACTCATGCACTTACAAATTCGCAAGGGCATTTGCTATCCCTGGTTACAGTTTTTTATTCAATGTGGTGCTATGGATGAAACGGCAGACCGTAATAAAAATGGCATCATCGATTCTGTAGATGATGCATTGGATCTGGTAGTTGAATTAAAGGCCAAGGGATACACCGAGGAACACATTCATTATCTCCAATAGGTAGATGGCAAGCATGATGTTGCTAAATGGGCAAGGGTTTTACCCCATGTCATTCGGTGGGGATGGGCTGTTAAATGAATTTAAAATAGATACTCATTGCCGAAGAGATAGCATAAAAAAACCCGGAATTTTTTCCGGGTTTTTTTGTAACGAAGTATTGCTCGATTAGAAGATATATCTCAAACCAAGTTGACCTTGCCATACATCACCGAAACCAGTACCTTTTCTGTAGGTAGTGTAGTTGATGCTGTTGTTAACACGGTTCATGCGGAATTGAGGAATACCATTAGCGTCAACACCTGCAGCAGCCAGTGGATTAAAGGTATTCACAAAGTTGCTCACACCCCAGGCGGAATTGATCAGGTTACCAATGTTGAAGATATCAGCTCTCAACTGGATGGTGTGTCTGTTCTTACCAATGTTTCTGAAGAGTTCTAATTGAGTAGAGAAGTCGAAGCGAACGATGTAAGGTTGAAGTACACCATTTCTGTCAGCAACCTTGCCTCTGTTATTTTTCAGATATTCATCTTGCTGGATGTAGGCTTCAAAAGCAGTTCTTTGCTCATCAGCAGTTGCAACTGTAACACCACTAACAACCAGGGGCAGGAAATTCATTTCTGCTGTGTTACGTGGGATGTACATCAGGTCGTTACCATTTAATCCATCACCATTCATATCACCGCTGTAGGTGTAAGAGAAACGACCCTGGTTTTGAGACTGACCATACAGAGAGAAAGAAAGAGCAGCAGACTTGCCTAACTCAACACGATAGTTTACATTACCGATTACGCGGTTGCGGATTTCATTATCGCTGAAAGCAATGTCAGTGCTGTTATTACCACGTACACTCTGAATAGCAGTCCATGAACTAAATGCAATAGAACCCGGAGTCATGTAATCACGCGCTCTGGTAAAAGTATAAGCGGCCATCCAGCCCAAACCTTTGTTAGATGTTGGTTTTTCTAATTTAACCGTTGTTACTATAGACCCACCTAAAGGACCGCTCTCCATAACCGTAGCATCGTTGATCTTTGGAACCACACGGATAGCATTATTCAGGGCACTTCCAGAAAGACCTACGCCCGGGAAACGTGGACGATTGTCCGGACCGTTAAATCGTGCAGAAGCAGGAACCAGGTTAGCATTGTAGTAGTTGATATTGCTGAGGGACTGAGTATAGAGGAATTCTGCAGTAGCAACAATACCTTTCTTACCCAATTTTTGGTCGATGGCAAAGTTGGAACGCAGCACCTGTGGGAAACGGAAGCTTTCCTCGGTAGTAGCTATATTATAAGAGGAAGCAGGGGTTCCGGGTGAAGGGGAGAAACTTGGATAATTGGATGGAACATCCGGACGGAAGGGGAATGCTGCTGTATTGAATACGTTCACACCACCACTCAAAACACCATTGTTACCCATTTGATTGCTGATGAAAACGAAAGATGGGCGACCGGTGAAAAGACCGATACCACCACGAATCTGAGTTGATTTATCACCGTTTACATCATAGTTGAAACCTACTCTGGGGCTAATCATCAACTTTGCAGTAGGTAGTTTCGAGGTACTAAGTTTTGTTGACTTACCATTGTTATCAATAAAATTGAATCCATCCACCTCATTATTAACAAAGCCGGAACCAGCAAAGAAAGGCACTTCAAAACGAATACCATAAGTCACGTTGAAGTTTGATTCAACATTGTATTCATCCTGAACATAAGCAGCCAATTGACGGGCACGGGTAGTTACTAACCAAGGACCGCCTCCTGGTAGGTTGCTGAAGTTCGCACGGTAATTTCTCATGAAAACCGGACTAAAAGTGCGGTTAGGGTCTGCTTTGTAAGCGTTGGCAGCAGTGTAGAAGTCAGCCAGGCTATTGAAAGTGTAGATGCCGTAAATCAAAGGAGTAAATCCATTGGTGAAATCAAAACTTTCGTAAGAGATACCGGCAGTGATGGTATGCTTGTTAGCATAAATGGTGAGATTATCACTGAACTGCCAGGTATCCGTATTCAGCAAGTTATTGGGAGTAAAAGGATCGTTACCGAAAGAAATCAGGTTCAAGCTATTAGCAGTTTGTGCACTTGGAACGGTAGAGGTTCCGGAAGTAGGAACAGCCGTTAAAGGACTAGCTCCATCCTGGATATCCACCATCGGGAAATTTCCACCTTTTACTGCTCTGAAGTCACGGTTGGCAGTATAACCAAAAGTAATTTCGTTGCTCACTTTGTTGCTATAACGGCTATTCAGTTGACCAATCAGACCGTAGATATTATTATTGATCTCGTAAGCAGAGTTGGAATAAAATATGGAGTTAGGGTTACCACCTCTGGAGCCATTGGTAGTATTACTGCTGCTTACACCTACATCTCTCTTTGATAATAGTAAGTTACCACGCAGACTGAATTTATGTTTGTCGTTGATGTTCCAGTCGATACGTGCAACTGCTTTATCACTCTTAGTAACAAATGGAAATGCTTCATAAGCACCTGGATCGTAATTGAAATTAGTCTTCAGGAAAGTAGCAAGCTGATCCAGATCAGATTTTCTAACACGGGTAGTATTACCGCTGATGGGGGTTGCACCATTGCTCGCATCAGAGGTCCAGAGCGATCCTATATCGTTTCTGCGCTCACCTTCATAGTTCAGGAAGTAAAACAATTTGTTCTTCTTGATAGCGCCACCGAAACTGGCACCAAACTGCTTTACATCGAAAGCGTTGGTTACTACATCTTGTTTACCGGCAGCTCCTGCTTTGTTACCTACCAATGATTCGTTACGTATGTTGTAGAATGCAGTTCCGTGTATAGTATTGGTACCACTCTTGGTTACAGCATTGATGCTGGCGCCAGTGAAACCTGCATCACGGAGGTTGTAAGGAGATACGTTGATTTGAATCTCTTGTAACGCATCTAAAGAAATAGGGGCAGAGTTAGTTTGACCACCATTCAGGGCACTCAAACCGAAAGAGTTATTAAAAATAGAACCGTCCAAAGTCAGGTTGATGGCTCTGCCATCCTGACCGGCAAAAGAAGTTCCACCACCTGCCTGAGGAACCAAACGAGTCAGGTCAGTGATGTTACGGCTGATGGTAGGAAGCGTTCCAATTAAACGAGAGTTAATGTTGGTGGCAGCACCCTTTCTATCTTTAGAAATCAATGCAGCACGCTTAGAAGAAGTTCCGGTAACGGTCACTTCCTTTAACTCTGTGCTGAGATCATTCAATGTTACTTCAATTACAGAAGGCTCACCCAACTGTACAGTGATGTCGGTTACTACTTCTGTTTTCAAACCAACATAAGTGAAAGTAACCTTGTAAGGTCCACCTACACGTAAACCGGGTACTGTGTACTTTCCGGCAGAAGTGGAAACTGATTTGTACTTAGAACCTGAGGGTTCGTGAATTACTTCAACAGAGGCGCCAGTCAAACCGGCTCCTTTTATGTCTCTGACATAACCGGTTATGGTACCAGTTGTAACTTGTGCCATTGAGGTAGTCGACACGAGTAAAGCAGTCAACCAAATGGTCAAATTTTTTACGATTCGCATAATTGCTAGTTTTAGAAATGCAAATATGCAGCTAAAATGCTGTTTTCAGTGCCTCCCGGGGGATTTAATGTTAAAATAATTTGCATTTTGGCTCAATTTGTTAATTATTTGGTGATAATCAGGCAGTATACAACGAACAAAATCAGTTTTCTGATAAATGCCTTGAGAAGATAGTATATATTAAAAAAATATATAATGTAAATTCTAGAATAAGGTTATTTTTATACCCGGCTGAATCAGCCACCTTGCCAATTGACCCGTCCGAAACTGTCTGTTCTCAACAGCTTGGTCGAGAAAAATTCTATCAGGATCACATTGATAGATTGGCAGGAGGGTCGTTTCATCTTTGAAACCAAGTATTTCTATACCCTGATACCGGTCCCCGGGCATCAACCATTTCCTCCCGGCGCCCCGAAAAAGCAGGGCTGCCAGATTAAAAACCTCCAATGTAAAACGCACATTACCCCTCAGCCCAACTCTTTCCAAAGAAATTTCTCTTTCCAATTTCAGATCACATTGCCAAGAAAAAGGCAACTTCCCCCCATTTCTCTCCGCAAATTGTCCCCTCCTTTTAGAAAGATATGGCTGTGTCTGTATCCATCGTTCCATAGCTGCTGCCTGCTCATCCTCTCTCACAACGCGGATTCCATTGTGAAAAGGCTCCCATGACATTTGTTGTATCTCCTCTTTAGTTGGTATGTACATCAATTCATTGTATCCGTTGTTGCCATTATCTCTAACCAAACTCTTACCTGCATACACATAGCTAAATCTTTCACCGGATTGTCCAATCCACAACAAACTCAAGATCCAGGAACTGCCTTTCGACTTGTTCTTTTCTCCGGTATGTAATCCAACAATCCATTTTTCATTGAGTCCAAAATCACTACTAGACAGTGTAGGATCATTTTTACCATCAACGGTCGCTGTTTGTTGCCAAACACTGGTGAAAATACTTCCAGTCACATCCCTCAAGGAACGTGTATCGTTGTTGGTGTAACTCCATTCTATCTGTACTTTCTCCCGTACCGGTATGTTACCGCCTATTTTCAATAACACGGTTCCCGTACCAGGGTTGCTTAATGTTGACAATAAAATAGATGATCGAAATGGATGCATCTGCCCGCCAGGTAAGGGTATGGCAGCATTCGCGAGAGCTGAATATACTTTGCGTTTACCGGGTCCGGACGAATATCTTTCTGTAGGTAAAAGATTAAGTTGGGTGAATTGGGGCTCTCGCAACTGGCGGTTAATTAAACATTCTACATACCAGGTTCTGCCATTTTCCTTCACCATCCATCTGCTGTGAAATCTTATTTGAGCAGGTGCACTCATTTGTTCAGTAGTTAAAAACAAAGGAATTTGATTGGCAACAGGCATTGTGCCAAGAGCCCTATCCCGAAATTGCCAGTCAGGCAATAACCGAAATGAATTGACCTGGTTTCCTACTCCAATAAAACCTCTTATTCGATCTCCATTATTGGCAAAGAGAGAGGTTGGCCACACCAAGGGGAGCCGTCCTGTTTGCCAAGCAATGGCTGTTTGCCAACTCCATTGTGGATGCCATTTCCATTCGATGGCTAGTTTCGGACTAACAGACCAGCTAAACCTGGGTCTTTCTCCGGTTGGCAAAATTGAAAAATTGCGAAATGTTTGGTACAAGGGAATGATTTGTTCATTGACATAGCTGTTCTCCGGAATAGCATCTGCGAAACAGGTTTGTTGTGTTCTTGCACCCAACCAAAGTGTCAACTGATTCGATAATCTGATTCGGGCACTAACATAAGCTGCCACATCCATAACCCGAACCTGTTCACCTATCGATGAAAGATCCTCGGCCAATTGATTTTCCGTCCACCAATTTCTTTGATAAAAAACCGGCGCCCTGCGTCGTATAAAGTCGCCCGGATTTCCGAAAATATAATATCCTAATGCAGCCGGAATGAATAACTGTCGCAATGATCCGTACATCCATTCAACACCCGCACTCAATAAATTGCTTCCCACCATTCGTTGACTTTGTTTCCTAACCAATAGAATATGTTGTTGGGAACGATTGCTCATGCTATTCACATCGCTGCCAAAAAACACCGCTCCCTCTCCATCTAATAATTTTACAGCCGGAAATTCACTCCCTATCGAAGCTCTTTGTTCCTTCGAACCAGTCAACTGAAACAACAACTGACCGGCTGTATTCTTTTGTCCTGTTTTTCTCCATTCTACAGAAATATGATAACTAGTCGATTGATTTCGGTAACCATGATGTGAAAAATGTATTTCATTTGGATCATTTGCTGTTGGCTTATTCAGCAATGTCTCCAGGTATCTTGCTGTCATTACCAGTTGTTGATTGCTCTTTAAATTGGCATCCAACCGTAACAACAATTTTTGTCCGTATATCGTCTCCGTTGCTTCATCAAAATTTCCCGGATCATAACCATATTCAGTAAGTAAATGATTGCGAATAATCGGTAACGTCTTTTTCTTGATCACATCACCAGAATATCCTCCAAGATCAATGAAATAAGGGGTTTGTCTTTGTTGCCGCTCAGCATTGAAAAAATAAAACAACCGATTTTTTGTAATAGCACCCTGGGCACTGGCACCTGAAGTGGTTACTATGAATTTATCAGGATGCCAACCCGCCTCTCTTTCTGATAGGGTGCGTCCGGTCAACCGGGCATCCTGCAAATAGTAATAACCTGTTTGTGATGGGCGGTTAGTTCCGCGTTTCGTAGTGGTGTGAATAGCTGCGCCAGTAAAATGTCCTTGCATGGCATCCATAGGCGTTGTTATCAATCGAATGCTTTCGATTGCTTCCATAGATACGGGAGATACTCCTGCTTGTCCCCCATATGTTCCGGCGGCAGCTACCCCAAAAACATCATGACTAACCATTCCATCAGTGTACAATGCATTGTACCTGTAGTTTTGTCCTGCCACTGAAATACTTCCCTCCCCATTTGCACCCTCTTTCACCTCAGGAACCATCCGAAGCATTTCATGAAAATATTTAGAACCGGAAGCATACCGGTTGACCTGCTCTCCTGTAGCAAAAAACCCCAATGGGCCATGATCAGTTCTTTCTTTTGGCATCTTCGAGTAGACAACCACGCCTTGTAACTGTTGATGATATTCTCTCATCTTGACGACAACCTCTATCACTTCTCCCAATTTGATTGTAATCAGATCAGATAACATTCCTTTCCCCTGCAAGTGACTCGCCTCTAGGCGATAACTACTTCCCGGGTGTAACCCGGTAAAAAGAAACTGTCCCCTGCGAGTAGAGTAGGTTGTGTATTTAGTGGCAGTCGGTAAATGTGTCAGGGTAATGGTTGCTCCTTCCCCAATCGCCCCATCTTCCCAGGTAATAGTTCCTCCTAATTCTCCTCCCGTAGGCTGCGCCAACAATAAGCTACAACAACAGATATGTATCAATAAAAGAAAGCCATACTTCATCAGCAAATCAACCAATGACACAGCTAATTTTATCGGGTATTTCCCGTTTTAGTTATCCGTTTTTTCACGGTATTTCTTATCCGTTCCTTTTAGGAACAAAAGATTCTTTCTCATTTTTCAAACGTAACTTTGCCCCCTAATTAGTTTGTATGTTACACAGTATCGAATCGGCCATCGAAGATATTCGCCAGGGAAAACCGGTGATTGTGGTCGATGATGAAGACAGGGAAAATGAAGGGGATTTTATTGTTGCGGCAGAATTTGCCACACCGGAAATCATCAACTTTATGGTGAAAGAGGGT
>JBJTJJ010000085.1:0-17074 GCA_046095445.1 Sediminibacterium sp. | reverse complement strand
ACATGGAGCAACAACCATTATTGGAAAAAGACCGCATCTGCTGGAATGATAAATGGGCTATCATTGTTTCTCTTCCTATTCTTTCTTTGCTGATTCCTTTTGTTTTCTTTGGGGTTCGTTTTAATCGCGCCCCTTACTTTACATTCCCCTTATTTTTAAATACCCTCATCATCTCTGCTATCATATGGATTGGTAACAGGGTTATCATGATCTGGTCGAGAAACAGGTATCCATTCATGGAACAACTGAAAAAGAGATTGTTGATTCAATCCCTGTTGATGCTAATCTACACCCTATTCGCCGGTGTTGGTGTAGGTTATCTCCTCGAAGAGTTTAGCCAAATCTATCGAACGGGTATGAGCAAAATTGATGTGCTGATTGCCAGCATCAACTCTTCCCTTTTCACTACCATTGCGATTACGGCCATATATGAAGTGATTTACTTTGCTGATCAACTAAGAGATTCTCTCACCAAAAGTGAGATGATGAAGAGAGAAGGACTTCGTGCAGAACTGAATGCCTTAAAAACCCAGGTCAATCCCCATTTTCTTTTTAATAATCTAAATACCCTCTGTGCTATTATTCCGGAAGACAGTGAGAAGGCAGTGCAATACGTAGAACAACTTTCCAAAGTGTACAGGTATATTCTGGAAGTAAAAGAAGACAAATGCATTCCGCTATCAGAAGAAATTAAAATATTAGAGGCATATGCCTTTTTATTGAAAACCCGGTTTGGCAATAATTTTAATTTGAGCATAGATGTGCCTGAATCAATGCTTCAAAAAGAAGTAGTGCCTTTTGCACTTCAGTTGCTGGTGGAAAATGCATTAAAACACAATATCGTCTCTAAAGATCAGCCGCTGCACATTAGCGTGAAGACAATCAATGACGAACTCATTATTGAAAACAACCTACAAAAAAAACAACAAGTTGAAAATTCAACAGGTATCGGACTCAAAAATATTCGGAACAGATATGGTCTGATCACCTCCCGTTCAGTTATAGTAGCTGAAACACCCCAATTCTTTACCGTAGTATTACCACTTATATAACATGACCCGTGTAATAATAATAGAAGATGAAATACCGGCAGCCAACCGGCTAAAAAAAATGCTCACCCAGGTGAAACCCGATATTCATATCAGTTTTCAGGCAGACAGTATAAGGGAAGCAGTGAATTATTTGCAACAAAACAATTCCGATCAGCTAATTTTTATGGACATTCACCTGGCTGACGGACTTAGCTTTGAAATCTTTAAGCAAGTGAGGGTAACTACACCAGTGATTTTCACTACTGCTTATGATCAGTATGCCATCCAGGCCTTCAAGGTGAACAGCATTGACTATTTATTGAAACCCATCGACGAGTCGGAACTAAAAAATGCATTGGAAAAATTTGATCGGCAAAACAACAACCAGTCCGGCAACCTTCAGGAACAAATGTTACAGTTATTGAACCAAATGAGTGCTCCGGTGCGCAAAGAAAGAATCATGATCAAGCGTGGACAGCAACTCAGTTATTTAAAAACTGAACAGATTGCTTATTTTTTTGCAGAAGGCAAATTCTCGTATGCAGTTGATCAGCAACACAACAAATACATACTCGATGACAACCTAAGCATACTTGAACCCGGGTTAGATCCCCATTACTTTTTTCGGATCAACAGGAGTCTAATTGTACATATAGATTCAATTGTCAAGGTACATGCCTGGGCGGGCAATCGATTGCAACTGGAATTAAAATGGCAGGCCTTGACCGATACAATTGTGAGCAGAGAAAAAGTAGGATCATTCAAAGAATGGCTGGGCGGTATGAACAACTAATTATCATGACCTTTTAACCCTTATCCGATGCTACACACCATTCTCGGAGCAGGCGGACCTGTCGGAAAATCTCTCGCGGCTGCGCTGGCCAACCTGAACAAACCGGTACGTTTAGTTAGCCGGCAACCCCTTGTTGCCAACAACGGACAATCATGGTTCAAAGCAGATCTAACTATACAGCAAGAGGTAATTGATGCCCTGGAGGGTTCAGAAGTAGCTTACCTGACTATTGGATTTCCTTATTCCACGAAGATCTGGCGAGAATACTGGCCTCTTGTAATGAAAAATGTAACTACTGCCTGCCTGCACCATGGCGTTCGCCTTGTTTTCTTCGATAATATCTATGCATTAAGTCCCAATCACCTGAATCCCATCACAGAGTCTTCCCCCATGCAACCATGTAGTAAAAAAGGAGAGATTCGTGCCGAGGTTATCCGAATAATGATGGATGCTGTTGAAAAAAAAGGTTTGATGGGACTCATCGCACGATCTGCCGATTTCATCACGCTGGAAGAAAACAAAGGCATGATCAAGCCACTTTTGTATGACAGAATGAAAAAGAATCAAAGAGCCCAATGGATTTGCAATGCCCATGTCATTCACAACTTCAGTTACCTGCCCGATTTGGGAAAGGGGACAGCTTTATTAGGAACAACACCTGATGTGATGCAGCAGATATGGAATTTACCGACAGACCCTACACCTATGACCGGTGTTGACTGGATTCGACTAATGGCTGAAGAGATGCATGCCAGTGAGAAGTATACCACCATATCTGCAGGCATGATTAGATTCCTGGGGTTATTTGTTCCTTATATGCGGGAACTGGTAGAGATGCTTTATCAGTATGACAGAGACTATTACTTTGATAGCAGTAAATTCAATCGCTATTTTAAATTCATACCAACACCTCCACGGGAAGCTATTCAGCAAATGCTGAAAGAAATAGAATACTCATCAACAAAATAAACAGGGGCTGTTAATTACAGATTACTTCACTTACAAAGAACCAGGCGGGTAAGCCTTTTCCCGTATGCCAGGCAGGAAGAGCAGGCAGTGGATGTGCCTGCATACGAATAAATCTTACTTGTATAGCCGGGAAAGTCAACTTCAGTAAGTTAGCACCAATAGGTGTTTTCTCCGTGGCTTTATCGGGAGAGATGGTTTGTAGCAGTTTCCATGCTTGTCCATCCTTACTCCCCCATACCTTAACAAATACGGGTGGAAAAATATGCGCAGCTGTATGCGTAAGTGCATTCACAGCTACTTCCTGCACTTTATTCTCTTGTCCGAGGTCAAAGAGCAGCATTGCATCATTCTTTTGGTATCCCAGCCACTTATTGGAAAAATCAGTTACATCACCCACATCAAAATCCTGCAAGACAGTGCCGGCATGGTCCCGGTATTTTTCATCCGCCGGCAATAATAATTTTGTCTGACTTATCCTATACCCTGCTCGTAAGAAACTTCGGCTTACTATGTTGCTCGATAACCATCCTTTTTTATACGCCCTTACCCGTAAAGTGCCTGAATTACTGATATTCAAAGGTTCGGTATATTTATTAGAAGTGCTATCGGGCATTGAGCCATCCAGCGTATAATATAATTCAGCATCTCTGATGACATGCTTCACGGGGACCATCAGCTTATCAGTAAAAATTCCCTCCGTTGCAACAATCAATGGCTCATTCAAAGTAAGCTGAATGCTATCACCACTCCGAAAACCTGTTTGTAAACTTACCTGTGGGAATTGCTGGCGAATTCTTTTGATATCTGCATCCGGCAATACAATGTTCCAAACAAACAATTCTTTCAGTAGATGTTTTTGTAAAAATTGTTCTATCCCCATTGCCGTTACCCTGGTTCCCGTAATTGCCAGCGACTGCAAAGAACTGCTCTTGCTCAATAAATTGAGCATGGCATCAGTAAGCGGGGAATAGTTCAGATTTAATTTTTGCAAATGGGGTAATTGAGATATCCATTCCATATCAGACTCATTCACCGGCATTTTAGATAGATTCATCTCTATGATCTGTGTACTAACCAATTTTAATTCCTGCAGGCGGGTTGACGAAAATCCGTTGCTACCAAAAAATGAAATAGTCAAAGCGGGAATATCTTTACCCAAAGGTTGAACAACCCGATAATTATCATTCAGCTTCTTAATGTCATCCGCATCAGCAGAAGGAAAAGCATATACCACAGGCATGCTGCTCTTCATGCCTTCCCATCTCTGTCGCGCAAGTTGATAGAAGGTATCTGTTACAGGTCTTTCAGAGGGCTTGACATGGAATGGTGCCCCCGCATTGATCCATGCCTGAAGCAGAAGAATTTCTTCCCTGGTCAATTGTGGCTTATTGGCTTCGGGCATGTGTTTCTTGTCGTCTGTCGGCAACAGAATCCGATGGATTAAATTGCTGGCAGCACTATTTCCGGCAACAATTGTTTTACCTTCCTTACCTCCCTTCCACCAGGAGATGCTGTCATTCATGGATAGCCCACCTTTTTGTACACTTCCCAGGTGACACTCGCCGCATTTTGTTTGTATAATTGGATAGATGATGTCTTGCCATGCCTGTGCCTGCTCCCAACTCACTACCTGTGGTTCATTTTTTTTCAACGGTCCTGATAAAAATTCCTCGCCATGAGTAAGTGTTGCTCCCAGATGAGCTGTGATAATTAATAGAAGTAACAAAGCGCCCGAAGCCATTCTTTTGACCGCCAAGTTCCTGCCCAGAAAATTTACTCCCCAACTATAAGCAGTGAAACACAATGCCAAAGCAATACCCAGTTTCCTGTGATTAGTCAATGTATTTCCTGTAACCGATCCTTCTAGTTGCAGCAACATGCCGGTGATGGCTGTTACAAGAGTTAACATCAATAATGCTGACCGCATAGCTTGCCAGGTATCACTTTGGGTGAATCGCTGCTCCGGAAAAAAATCAATTATCAAAAGTACCATCAACCAGGCAATGGGAAAATGTAACCAAAGGACATGGCTTCTTCCCGCCACCTTCCAGGCAGCAGGCAACTGCACCCGATCAGCAAAAAAAACCAGGAAGAGAAAAAACCCGAGTGCAGCAAGGGTCAGATAAAGTAAGATGGAGTGGAGTCTTTTCATATTTGCAGCAACAGGCGTTATACCCGGCAGTAGATATTTAGCTGATGATGTCGTTTACCACATTGCCATACAGATCGGTGAGCCGGTAGCGTCGACCCTGGAATTTATAAGTCAGTCTTTCATGGTCTAACCCCATAAGGTGCAACACGGTTGCCTGAAAATCGTGCACATGTACCGGATTGTTGACAATATTATATCCGAGTTCATCTGTTTCTCCATACACCATACCGGGGCGAATACCACCCCCTGCCATCCAGATGGTGAAACAACGTGGGTGATGATCTCTCCCGTAATTGTCTGCTGTCATTTTTCCCTGACAATAATTGGTTCTACCAAATTCACCACCCCAAATCACCAGCGTTTCATCCAGCAGACCTCGCTGTTTCAAATCAGTAATCAGGGCTGCTGATGGCTTATCTACATCCATTGCCTGTCCGCGCATTTCATTGGGTAGATTTCCATGCTGGTCCCAACCCTGGTGGTACAATTGCACAAATCGAACACCGTTTTCCGATAGCTTCCGTGCCAGCAAGCAATTGGCGGCAAAAGTACCGGGCACCAAACAATCCGGTCCATACAACCGAATGATGTCTTCCGGTTCTTGTGATGTATCCATGATTTCCGGCACAGCCGTTTGCATGCGATACGCCATCTCATACTGACTGATTTTTGCTGCTGTCTCCGGATCACCGAATCTTTCCAATTCCATTTCATTGAGTGCCGCGATCTGGTCGAGCATCTTTCTCCGGCTTGTCCTATCCAATCCTGCCGGGTCTTGCAAATAGAGAATTGGATTTTCTCCACTGCTGAATTGAACACCCTGGTGAACTGAATCGAGAAAACCATTGGTCCATAATTTGGAATATACTCCCTGACCATTGCCCTTCCCGCGCGACAACAAAACGCAGAAAGCTGGCAAATTGCTGTTCTCTGTTCCGAGTCCATAACTCACCCAGGAGCCCATACTGGGGCGGTTACCCTGTTGTGCTCCGGATTGAAAAAAAGTAAGTGCCGGGTCATGATTGATGGCTTCGGTATGCATGGAACGGATGAAGCAAAGATCATCTGTAATCTGTGCCATGTGGGGGAACAACTCACTCACCCATGCACCTGATTGTCCATATTGCTTGAAATCAAAATAAGAGCCGACAAGCGGGAAGGTTGTCTGGTTCGCCGTCATACCCGTTAGTCGCTGTCCGTTTCTGATGGAAGCCGGCAGGTCTTGTCCCATCATTTTTCGCAGCAATGGTTTGTGATCAAAGGTCTCGAGTTGGGAAGGTGCTCCGTTTTGAAATAAATAGATGACCCTTTTTGCTTTGGGCGCAAAATGCGGAAGTCCTGCTGCGATTGCCTCTTCAGGTGACTTGCTGGAAAATAAATCCGGAATCAACAAAGAGCCCAATGCCGCACTGCCCAGACCAATGCTCAGGCGGGACAGAAACTTTCTGCGGTTGAATTGTAAGCCGTATTCAAGTAATTCTTTTTGCATACTCAGGTTTTGGTGATGGCTTCCTGCAGGTTATACATGATTTGTATCGATTGCATGGCAATAGCGAGCTGACTGAGTTGGGTAGTGCGTGCCTTATAATTGCCCGTCTGCATAAGCTGCTGCGCTGCAGCAGGATTTTTATCCAATTGTTCCTGTGCCTGTTTCCAATAGTTCATGAATAGTTTTTTTTCTTTTTCATCCGGTTGGCGGCAGATAATTTTTCGGAAAGCTTTTTCCAGTAATTGTTCCGGGGTCAATCCCTGCATCAACAATTGATCTGCCAATGCGCGGGATGCTTCCAGCAGTGCCGGATCATTCATCATTACCAGCGCCTGCAATGGGGTGTTGGTTCGATACCTCGATACCTGACATTCATCGCGGTTGCTGGCATCAAATATCATCATAGAAGGGGGTGGCACTGTTCGTTTGATGAAAGTGTACAGTCCGCGCCGATACAGGAGTTGCCCGGTATCCTGCACATATTTTTTCAGAATGCCTCTGCCCGAAGTTGCAAGTTCCCAGAGTCCCGGCGGCTGATAGGGTTTAACACTAGGTCCACCGATTTCTTTGTTCAGCAATCCGCTGCTGCTTAAGAAAGCATCTCTGATTAATTCAGCGGAGAACCTGATGCGTGGTGCGTATGATAAATAAATATTCAGCGGGTCGCGGCTCATCTTATCCGCACTTATTGTAGATGATTGCCGATAAGTGGCCGACATGACCAATTGCTTGACGAGACGGATGATGTTCCAGCCATTTTGCTGCCAGTCTGCAGCCAGCCAATCGAGCAATCTTGGATGCGTAGGCAATTCTCCCTGCATGCCAAAATCTGCTGCGGTTCTTACCATTCCTCTTCCGAAAAACTCCTGCCAGAGTCGGTTCACGAAAACACGTGCCGTAAGTGGGTTTCGGGTATCAAACAACCAGCGGGCCAAGCCAAGTCGATTAGAGGGAAATCGAATGCTGTCAAACGCTAATATGGCCGGTGGTGTTGCGGGATGTACTTCCTCTCCCGGTTGATCATAGCTGCCTCTTTGTAAAACAAAGGTTTTGCGCAGCGTATCTCTGTCAGCCATCACAGACACTTCGAGCTGATTGGTGTCTTTTTGATGGATGAATTGCAAAGTCTTTTGAAGATCCTCGCGGGTGATAGTCATCCGAGGATTTTTTGCATAGGTTTCAGGCCCGCCGACAGTAGCTTCCAACCCCACTTCTTTTACATTGTTGAAAAAAGCATAGAGCTGAAAATAATTTTTTTGTGAGAATGGATCGTATTTGTGGTCATGACAGTTGGCACACTCTAGTGTAACACCAAGCAGTGCCCTGCTGAATGTATTGGTTCGATCGGTGACATATTGAACGCGGTATTCTTCATCGATTACACCGCCTTCTTCAGTTATCTTATGATTTCTGTTGAAGCCGGTAGCAAGCAATTGTTCGCGGGTAGACCCGGGTAAAAGATCTCCCGCCAGTTGCCAGGTTACAAATGTATCATACGACATGTTGCGATTGAAAGCATGTATCACCCAATCGCGCCAGGGCCACTGTGAGCGATAACTATCATCCTGAAATCCATGTGAATCGGCATAACGGGCAAGATCCATCCAACCGAGTGCCATCTTCTCCCCGTATTGTGGCATTGCCAGAAGGTGATCCACTTGTTTTTCATAGGCGTTGGGGGAAGCATCGTTGAGGAAGGACTCCGTTTCTTCCGGCGTGGGAAGAATACCGGTAATGTCCATGCACAGTCTTTTTAACAGGCGTTCTTTATCAGCAGGTTCATTAGGAGACAAACCCTGCTGCTCTATTTTTTCAAGGATGAAATAATCAATTGCATTGATGGGCCACTTATTATCCTTCACTGCAGGTAACCCCGGCTTTTGTGGCGCAGTGAAAGCCCAATGTTTTTCATAGTGGGCTCCTTGCTCAATCCATTTTTTAATGACGGCCACTTCTCTTGCCGTTAGCCGGGGAAGGTGACTGCTTACCTGAGGCATCAGCAGTGATGTGTCACTGGTTGTTATGCGTTGGAATATTTCAGAAGCAATAGGATTACCCGGAACAATGGCTCTTTTATCAGTATGTTCTTGCAAGGGCTTCATGGCTTCCTCTGCCAAATCCAGTCGCAATCCAGCTTCGCGCTTTCCGGCATCAGGACCATGGCATTTGAAACATTTATCCGACAAGATGGGGCGCACATCATAATTGTAACTGATAACATCAGGTACCTGCTCTCCTGACCCCGATGAACCTCCACAGGAAGGCATCAACAGAACAAGGGTGGTGCCGGCAAGCAATAGCAGGACGATCGTTTTTTTCATAAAAAAGCATCCGCATCCCGCAGCGGGGGTGAAGGACTAACTAAGTTAATCAATTAATCGATAAGGTGTTGGCGACAATCGGAGCGAAAAGAGTAGTTTTGAATCATGGTAAGTATCACTACCGCCGCAAATGAAAAAGACCTGCAGGGTATTCTCGACCTGCAACGGCGCAACCTGAAAAAAAATATTTCCCCCAATGAAGCAATATCGCAGGGTTTTCTGATAGCAGAGTTTTCACCTGAATACCTCCGGAAATTACACGACATGTATCCTCCGGTCATTGCCCGGCTCGATGATACTGTGGTAGGCTATGCCTGCATTGCAACGGCTGAAAACAGACAAGGAAATCCGCTGATTGAAGATCTATTCAACCAGATCGACCAACTTCATTTCGATGGAATTGCACTGAAGGATGCGCCTTATGCTGTTATTGCACAGCTCTGTGTTGATAAGTCGGTGAGGGGACAAGGACTGGTACAAAAGCTGTATGGACATTTTCGTGCACTGCTCGAAAACGACTATCAATTTGGTATCACAGATGTTGCCTGTGCCAATACCCGGTCACTGAAAGCTCACAAGAACACAGGGTTCCAGGTAATTCATACCATTGGTTATGGCGGACTCGAATGGGATGTGGTGTTGTGGGATTGGAGACGATAGAAAATTATGGGTTCCATTCAACCGTCACTATTACTTCATTTCTTCTTCCAATAAAACGATAGGGTGCATCATAGCCCAGGTAGCGAAAATTACCAAAGTGTCGAATGCCTTGCTGCTGTAATATAGTAGCCAACTGTTCTGAATAGGTTCGAATGTCTTTATCGGAAGCATAGCCACCAAAGCGTATCGCTGCTACATATTCAGCAGATGTTTTCTGCAGCTGAATATTGGACTGATTGGGTGTAGGTAATTGCTGCATTGGAATATCGGGCGACATCACAAAGCTCATTGATGAACCCTGCTCACTGAGGCGCATGTGTACCGGTGCAGTCATGGCCATTTTTTTCTTCTCCCGGTTACCACCGAAAATATAGTTCGCCAACTGGCGGAAGCCGGAATTGCCCACCTCGCGAAAACTGCGGGCAGAAGAAATAACTGTAGCAAGAACAGCAGGAGGATAGAAACGTATTTCCGCCCCGGGAAGTTTTTTTATCACCTGATAGGGTTGTTCATATATTCCTGCCATAAAAAAATTTTTATCAAGGTGCCAGCCTTTCAATGACCCAGTTGCCATTGGACTGTATAGTATATTGTATACGATCGTGCAGGCGGTTGCTACGCCCTTGCCAAAATTCGATCTTAGATGGAACCACTCGATACCCACCCCAGTGTAAAGGACGGGGAATTTCTTTCCCTTCGAAAGATGCCTGCAAGGCAATTACTTTTTCCTCAATCACCCCCCTACTGCTGATGACAGTACTTTGGGGAGATGCCCAGGCACCAATGCGGCTGCCCTCGGGTCGGGATTGAAAATATTGATCACTTTCTAACTCAGTCACTTTTTCTACCCGACCGCTGATACGCACCTGGCGCTCGAGTTCCTTCCAAAAGAATACAAGCGAAGCCACAGGGTTCACTTGCAGATCTCCTGCTTTTTTACTTTCATAGTTGGAGAAAAATACAAAGCCACGTTCATCATATCCTTTCAGCAATACAATGCGGGCAGAAGGCACACCTTGTTCATTGGCTGTAGCAAGGGTCATGGCATTCACTTCCACTATCTCACTCTGAAGTGCTTCCTGCCACCAAACACCGAACTGTTGTATGGGATCAGTTGCCACTCCTGCCTCATCCAATGTCTGTAAACGATAATCTTTGCGAATATCTGCAATGTGCATACCCGTTGTTTAAAAGACAAAGATACGAAGAACCTTCGTGCAGCGGGATGACTTACCCGTTCAACTCTACCGGCTCGGCATCATGTTTGCCGGAGATGAAAGTATAAATAGCAGGGATAACGAACAAGGTCAGTATCAGCGAAAAAAGTAATCCACCAACCACTACTATTCCCAGTGGAACACGACTGGTAGCCGCTGCTCCGAGACTCAAAGCAATGGGCAACGCGCCCAGGGAAGTAGCCAAACTGGTCATCAGAATAGGACGCAACCTTTGGGTAGATGCTTCTACTACTGCCGACATCTTGGGCAGTCCCTTTAATCTTTTTTGATTGGCAAATTCCACGATCAGGATACCATTTTTGGTTACCAATCCTATCAACATGATCATACCAATTTGTGAAAAGATGTTCAGGGTTTGATTCAACAGGTAAAGACTCAGCAACGCACCCGCCAGCGCCAATGGAACCGTAAGCATGATAGTAATCGGATCGCGGAAACTTTCAAATTGTGCCGATAACACCAGATAAATCAACAATAGGGCTAAGATAAAAGCAAAAGCAATATTGGAAGAACTTTCCGCATAATCGCGGGAAGGTCCGCTGAGCGATACCTGATACGTTTCATCCAGCATCTTGTCTGCAATTTTTTGCATCGCCTTGATACCATCACCAATTGTCTTTCCCTCCGCCAGCGATGCTGAAATGGTAGCAGACTTATATCGGTTGTAGTGATACAGGGTCGGTGGATTGCTACTTTCTTCCAACTTGACTACGGCATCGAGTGGTATGTTTACACCTTTATTGTTGCGAACATAAAGATTGGTGATGTCTGCTGTTGTATTGCGTTTATCGCGTTCTACCTGGGCAATTACATAATACTGGTAGCCATTCATAATAAAATAAGCAAGACGGCCACCACTAAATGCTGCCTGAATGGTACTGATTACATCGGTGGTGCTGAGTCCCAGATCTTTGATTTTCATCCGATCAACAGTCAGCTGTACTTCAGGTCGATTGAATTTTAAATTGGCATCTGAATTAGAGAAGGTTTTGTCCTTCCTTACTTCATCCAGGAATAGTGGAATGATTTTCCGCAATTTGCTGAGATCCTGATTTTGTAAGATAAACTGTACAGGTAATGAACCCCGTGATCCTAATCCGACAGAAATGGTTTGTTCCTGAGTTGCGAAAACTCTTGCATCATTGAACCTTGACATTTTCTTTTGTAAGTCCGCTGCAATTTCAGCTTGTGTACGTTTGCGTTGGGAAGGATCTACCAGACTAATCCTGGGTTGAGCGCTATTGATGCCAGATCCGCCACCGCCTCCCCAGCTAGAACTGGTTCGTGTAATGACAAAGTCCCGCTCCGGAACTGAATCATACAGGAATTGTTGTATCTCATCCGACAATTTCTGCATGGTGTAATAACCGGTACCTTCTGGTGCTGTAACACTGAAACGTACGCTGCTGCGATCTTCCATGGGTGCCAGCTCACTTGGCAATTGACGATAAATGAACCAGATAATTCCTGCACATGCCAATACCACCACCCAGGCCATCCATCGGATTTTCATGAAAGATTGCAAAAGCCGATTGTACCCTGATTCCATGCCTACAAAGAAGGGCTCTGTTTTTTTATAGAACCATCCTTCATGAATATTCTTTGCACTCAGGATAACATTCAATACCGGTGTTATGGTAAGAGACACAAAGGCGGAAATCAATACAGCTGCTGCCAATGTTACACCAAACTCCCTGAAGAGTCTACCGACAAAACCCTCGAGAAAGATTACCGGCATGAACACCACTGCCAGTGTAAGAGAGGTAGAAATGACAGCAAAGAAAATTTCTTTACTCCCTTCCAATGCTGCCTTTCGAATAGGCAAACCTTCTTCCAGTTTACGGAAAATATTCTCAGTAACAACAATTCCATCATCCACCACCAATCCGGTTGCCAGCACGATACCCAACAAAGTGAGAATATTCACCGAGAAACCAAACAGGTACATGATAAAGAAAGTAGCAATCAGTGAAATAGGAATATCTATCAACGGGCGAATGGCAACAAGCCAATTGCGGAAGAAGAAGAAAATAACCAGCACCACCAAACCAAAAGAGATGATGAGTGTTTCCTTCACTTCGCTCAGGGAACGGCGGATGATCTCAGTACTGTCGATCATTACCCTGAACTCAATATCTGATTTATTCGCCTTCTTGATTGCCTCCAATCTTATGTAAAAATCCTCGGCAATTTTTACATTATTGGCTCCCGGTTGTGGAATGATGGCTAGTCCGACACCATTCAATCCATTCACTTTCCAGGACTGCTCCAATTGTTCGGGAGCAATTTCTACATTGGCAATATCAGAGAGCCGAATGATACCCAATGAATCTTCGCGAATGATGAGGTCACGGAAATCCTGCTCTGAAGTCAGTCGTCCCATGGCCCGGATGGTTAACTCAGTGCGGTCGCCATAAATTTTTCCCGGGGGCAATTCAATATTTTCTGCATTCAATGCAGACCTGATGTCATTAAAAGCGACATTGAAAGCACTCATCCGCTCGGGCTGCAACCAGAGACGCATCGAGTAGCGTTTTTGTCCGAAAATATTTACGGCACTCACATCATTGATTGTCTGAAATTGTTGCAACAAAACAGTTTCAGCATAATCACTCAATTCGAGCAAACTTTTGGATTGACTTTGTACTGCCAATACAATAATAAAATCACTGTTGGCGTCTGATTTGAAAACAACCGGGGGGGCATCAATATCTTGAGGCAGACTACGCTGTGCTTGCCCAACTTTATCGCGTACATCACTGGCAGCAGCTTCCAGGTCGACTCCCAGATTAAATTCAAGGGTGATGGAACTGCTGCCTAACGAACTGGAGGAGGTGATGGACTTAATGCCGGGTATGCCATTCAATTGTTTTTCCAGTGGCTCAGTAATCTGGCTTTCGATGATATCGGCGTTGGCACCGGTATAACTGGTACTCACTGAAATCACCGGTGGGTCAATGGCAGGATAATCGCGCACCGCCAGAAATGAATATCCCACCAACCCGAATAAGATCAGGGTGAGATTCATAACAGTTGCCAGTACAGGTCTCTTCAGTGATAACTCAGAAATATTCATACGCTCAAAAAAGATACAGGGCCAGGAACCCTGCTCATCCGGAAAAATTACTGTTTCAGTTGTTCTACTGTTTTTACCCCCCTTACTTTCACGGGAGATTTGGGTCGACAAAACAAGACCCCCGATACGACTACACTATCACCCTTTTTTATTCCACTCAGCACCTCCACCATATCTTCCGTGCGGATGCCGGTGGTTACATTGGTAAACATGGCCTTCCCCTCCTTCACCACAATCACTTGCTTGTTCTTGTCATCGGGGATGATACTATTGGTAGGAACAAGTATACTGGGCTGCTCTTGCCTGCGGGTGAGATACACTTTCACGAAAGACCCCGGACTCGGCCTAGCTCCCTGCAATACCGCCCGCACCTTCAGATTCCTGCTGACAGAATTAATTTGTGGCTCAGTAGCAGAAATGATAGCGGTATGACGATCAGTTCTTGATAAATCAGTCTGCACCTGTACATCAGCACCCTTTCTGATCAGCCGGGCATATTTTTCAGGGACAGTGAAATCAACTTTTACCTTTTCAACCTGCTGTAAAGTGGCAATTACTGTTGAAGGAGATACATAAGCACCCGGACTCACCTGACGAAGACCCAGCAACCCGGTAAAAGGTGCTCGTACCACCGTCTTATCTATCAGCGACTGTGTGAAAGCCAGATCAGCTTTCAGACTATTCACCTGATTGAGAGCAGCATCATAATCTGCCTGGTTGATTCCTCCTACTGCTATGAGTTTTGTAATCCGTGCTTCCGTCTTCTGTGCCAGATCCAGTAGCACACGTGTTTTATTCATTTGTGCCTGCAGGTCAGCATCATTGATGCGGGCAATAACAGTTCCCTGGCTCACCACCGTTCCTTCAGGGACCTGCAGAAAAGTGAGCCTGCCCTGCACCTCCGGTCGCAACTCCACCCACTCCTGTGGCATGATTGTTCCATTGGCCTCTACCGTATTACTCAATACTTCCGGGGTAGCAATCAATACATCTACAAGTGCCGGAGACCCACCCGGCTTCGCAGCACCCTTGTCTTTTTCTTCCTGCTTCTTCCCCCTGCAAGCTGCCAATGCAGCCAGTAGAATTATAAATACATATACTTTTTTCAATCCTTGGTGTTTTTGGGTCGTTAAAGATAGAAATTATTTATCAAGCAGTTAGATTCGTCAGGACAAACGGACCTACCTATAATTAATTCGGTCAATAGCGCCCTGAATTGTAATTTTAAGCTTCCCGCATCAATTGTACCATCTCTTCCTACACCAAACCTCACTTTACTATGCTGGCACTCTCTTCTCAGTATCCGAATAAAAGAGCATTTATCACCGGAGCCGCATCCGGACTGGGTAAGGCATTCTGTCTCCACCTCGCTGCCGACGGGTGGACCCTCGGCATGTCAGATAACAATGTAGGGGCACTGGAAACAGCAGCCGCTGAAATCAATGCCGCAGGCGGGACGACTATACTGCTGCCCCTTGATGTGTCAGACAAAGAACAATACAAAAAAGTAGCAGGAGAATTTTTGCAGCAAGCCGGAGGTATCGACCTGCTTTTCAATAACGCAGGCGTGGGCGATGGGAGCGTGCTGGAAGATTATTCCCTTGACAATTATGAGTGGATGACAGGTATCAACCAAATGGGAGTATTATATGGTTGCTACTTCTTCGTTCCCGCCATGAAACAACAGCGCTCAGGTCAGATCATCAATACCGCCAGTGCAGCAGCTTTCAGTTGCGCTCCTACTATGGCCGCCTACAATATGACCAAGGCCGCCGTTCTTGCCCTTAGCGAAACCTTGTATGGAGAACTGATGGACCATAACATTCATGTTTCCTGCATCATGCCAACTTATTTTAAAACCAATGTGATTCAGCATGCACGCGGTGGAGAACTCGTGAAGAAAGCAACAGAACATTTTATCAAAAGGTCGGGACTGGAAGCCATTGATGTAGCAGCAGAAATTTTAGAGCGAGCCGGTAAAAAAGAACTCTACATCATTTTACCTTCCGCTGCGCGGAAAATGTGGTGGATGAAAAGATTTGCCCCTATGCGTTTCCGCAAAATGGTCAAGGAACAATTCATGGCCTCTATGCACAAAGTGAAAAAATACCAAAGCAACAACTGAAACAAGAAATAAAGCAATCGATCCTATGTCTATTCATTCTTCTTTTGACCTAACAGGTAAGGTCGCACTCATCACCGGTGCGAGTAAGGGCATCGGTGAAGCTATGGCACGCCTTTTCGCTGCACAGGGAGCCACCGTTATCATCAATTCACGCAAACAGGAAGAGCTGGATGTTGTCGCCGAAAGCATCCGCGCTAACGGCGGCACCTGCACACCCATTGCTGCCAACACGGGCAACATGAGTTCCTGCCAACAACTGATACAAATGGCGCTGGAAAAGCATGGCAAGATTGATATCCTCGTGAACAATGCTGCTGCTAATCCGGTTTTCGGACCCATTGCAGAAACAGAAGAATGGGCCTTCGATAAGATCATGCAGGTAAATGTGAAAGCCCCTTTTGAATTGAGCAAACTGGTTTATCCGGTGATGAAAGCCAATGGTGGTGGGAGCATCATCAACATGAGCTCAGTAGCCGGACTCATTTCTGACTATGGTTTGGGAATGTATGCAATCTCGAAAGCTGCGCTGAATATGTTGACCAAGGTAACTGCTAAAGAATGGGGAAAGGATGGCATACGCGTCAACGCGATCTGTCCGGGTTGGATCAAAACCAAATTTTCGGAAGCAAGATGGCAAGATGAAAACTGGGTAAAACAATTGCAGAAAACACTGCCCGCCGGACGCATGGGAACCGTAGATGAAATTGCCGGTTTAGCCCTCTTCCTGGTATCCGATGCTGCGGGCTACTGCACCGGTGCAGTTTATATGGCTGACGGAGGTTTAACCATTTAAACAGTTCAACATGGAAGAAATATTTGTTACCGAACGGATTCGCACACTGGTGCCGGCTATCCGCAGTTTCGTAGAAACAGAACTCATACCGTTGGAAGCACAACACCGTGAGCGCGGGGGAAAAGCAACTGAAGCACTGCTGCAACAAAAACGACAACTGGTAAAAGATCGTGGCTGGTGGAACCTGCACCTGCCGGAAAAGGAAGGTGGTATGGGACTTACCCTCTGTGAATTCGGGCAGGTAAGTGAAGTGCTTTCATTGGCACCCTATTATGGTCAATATACTTTCAACTGTCAGGCACCCGATATAGGGAATACTGAATTACTAATTCGCTTTGCCTCCCCGGAAATAAAAGAAAAATTTTTACACCCTTTGCTGGAAGGAAAAATTCGCAGTTGCTTCTCGATGACAGAGCCGGCAATGCCG
>JBJTJJ010000084.1:0-7755 GCA_046095445.1 Sediminibacterium sp. | reverse complement strand
CCAGATTATCTTCGGCTTATTACAACTTCATTCCCACCGTCAGGAAAAAGTTGCTGGGCTCGGCAGACATGATACCCGGACCGGGATATCCGCCTGCACGTCGAGTGAAATACTTTTCGTTCAACAAATTGTTGATGCCTGAACGAATAAAAAATGATGCGTTCACATCATAGCTGCCGCTAAGGTCAAACAGGTGATAAGCAGGTATTATTCCATTGATACCGGTTGCTACAATAGTATTGGTATTGTTGGCATCACTGAACGTAGCTGAAACATAGCTGTGTTGTATCGTAGCCTTCCACTTTGCTCTGCTGTAGGTAACGCCACTCCGCAGAATTTGACGTGGAGCATTTTCTACCTGTTTGTTCTTGAAATCCGTTGTGACCAGGTTGTTTCCTTGTCGGCTGATAATACGAAGGTTATCATATCGGGCGTCAATGAACGCTAATGAAGTAAACAGCGTAAGGTTGCCATAGCGTTTGTCGGCTTGCAGGGCTTTCAACAAGCTAAGTTCAACTAATATTTCAGCACCTTTGCTCGAACTATTGCCCACATTGGTGCGCAGGTTGTAAAAGCTTCCATCCAATCGCTGCTGTGCAATCAGTCCTACCCGGTTGTTGTATTGCAGCCAAAATCCACTAAGGTCAAAGAACAAGAAATCTTTGAATCGACCCCTGTAACCCAGGTCTATGTTGTATCCACGGGCGTCACGCAAGTTTTGATCGATTTCATCGGTAATAGGATTGGCAGTTAGGTCGCTGAACAGTACCGGACGATAGGCCTGGGAGTAATTGGCATATATTTCAGTATTGCCAATATGGTATTCTGCTCCAATACCCGGTAAAATGAATCGGCGGGCTTTGTTTTGATTGGAAACCTTTTGTTCTACCGCTCCGACCAGGTTCACTCTTCCTTCAGCGGTATTGCGGATGTTTTCTATGCGGAAGCCCGGAATGATCAGGAGGTTTTTGCCAATTCTGACAACATTTTCTGCAAAGAAGGCCGTGTTTATGGTAAGAAAATCAAGATCTGTCGGGTAGGGAGCTTCTGTTCTCCAATTAAAATCAAACCCGGTATCTCCCCTTCCATTCTGGAAGCGATAAGTATTCCCACGATAGATGCGGAATCCGGTCGAAAAGCTATGCGTTGCCGTACCAATTGTATAACTGTGAAGAAAACGGGCTTCAATTCCCTGATTGCGGTACTGATCGATGTCTACTCTCCTGTTAGCGTATTGAAGCGTTGTTGCCTGGATGGTATCACCAATCGTTGGGGGAGCCATGAAACCGATGCTATTCCGATCGCCAACCATCACGAATGCCTTGACATTAAGTCGGGTTTGTTCACTGAATGTATAATCCAGATTCAGGGCTGCCATATTCCATTTAACATCCAACCAGTTGCGGCGGCGAAGACTTTGATAGGGATCTTTGTCAAACTGAGCATCTGTTAATCCACCGGGTTGTTGTGCGAGGTAACTAAAATGAGTGATTTCAATTCCTGCTTTGAGTCGGTTCGTGATTTGGTGGGTATAACTGGCAAAACCTGTATTAACTGTAAATCCACTGTTTTGACGGAACCCATCTCCGCGGCGGTGGTCCCAGAAGGCATAGTAATGACTTTTCTTCTGCTTGCCACCGATTGCATTGTAGGAATTGAATAGTCCGAAACTTCCGGCTGTTTGTTGCGATTCAAATTGAAAGCTTTTTTTGAAATCACTTCCATCTTTTACAATAAAATTGACAAGTCCGCCGAATTGGGGGCCGTATTGAAGACTGGCTGCTCCACGAATCACTTGTAAGCGTTGAACGGAATTTAACTGAGGTGTATAGTATGCTTCAGGGTAGCCAAAGGGATCGCTGCTGATATCGTATCCGTTTTGACGTATATTGAATTCCCAGCTACGATTCGGACTTAAACCACGAGCAGCGATGCCGATTTGAATGCCGCTGGGGTCGCTTTCCCATACCTGAATCCCCGGCACTTTGGCCATCACCTGCCGCATGGTATTATTGACCACATTGCCTTGAACATTGTCCATCATGATTAATGCGTTCTTCTTACCTGCATGGATGGTAGTACCCACTATTTCCGGGAGGAAATGAATATCTGCTTTGGTATGCCGACCAACAAGGGTTATATCGGGAAGGAAGGTGCTGTGTTGTAAAATGGTATCAGCCAGGATCGGTGTACTCTTTTTTTGGGCGGAAGCAACCCAAGAGGAAGTTAGAATAAAAAGAAAGAGGATCAGCCGCATGGATGCTTGTTAGGGGATGCGAAAATCCTTTGAATTTGATCCGGGCAATTACGAAAAAGGAAAAATAGGTTGTCGAAAAGCGGAAAAGTCATATTCAGCCGGTATTAGTAATCTTAATTATCATCTTAATTGACAAATGAAATCAATCAATTATTTTAATGTAAAGTTTGTAGCTTTTTGATTCCTTTTTTTTCTATTGGCATAGTTTTTGGAATTATTATATAGAAAGCCGGCTATCTGATCCTGTTCTAAAACAACCTATGTGTTGTTGTAAGAAATTGAAACCACTATTGGTATTTTCAATACTTCTATTCTGTGTTCAACACAGAGTGCCGGTAATTGGTATCCTTTCATTGAGTTATAGGGTAACAAAAGCCGGTGGCTGCGGGTGGAACCGGGCACACCCAAGGCAAGATTGCAGGAAACAAATTTTGTCCCGTAATTATTTCGTAAAAACTAGAATGTATGAACAGAAAGCTACCCCAACAATTGACACCACGATTTTATCCTGCTACCGCGCATACGCATTTTGTAAAGCCCAGCGTATCCTTCTATTATGCTTTGTTTGTGGCCCTTGCTGCTGTGCTTTTACTTGCTTCCTGTACGGTTGTCCGCCAGGGAGAGGTGGGTGTTAAAAGGCGTCTCGGAAAAATCGACCCTCAGTACGTCCAGCAAGGTCCAAAACCGTTTAACTTTCTGACGACCACCATCATCAGGGTACCAACGCGCACCATGAATATTGAGGTAAAGCCGGATCTGCCCTCCAAAGAGGGATTGACCATTCGTTCAGAGATATCTATTTTATATCGCATCAAGCCGGAAGCTGCTCCAAAAATTTTGCAGAACATCGGTTTGAATTATGAAAGCGAAGTGATTTTGCCTGTATTCCGTTCGGCTGCTGCTGATATCTCATCTAAATTTTTAGCGAAAGACATGCACAGCGGTGAGCGTGCTCAAATTGAGCAGGCAATCCGTAAGCAAATGACTGATATACTAGACCCTTCCGGTTTTGTAATAGATAATGTATTGTTGAAGAGCATTCGCTTGCCCGAAGGACTTGCCCGTACCATTGAAGAAAAATTGCAGGCAGAGCAGGATGCGCAACGGATGGAATTTGTGAAGGAACGTGAAAAGCGCGATGCCGAAAGACGCATCATTGAAGCTGAGGGAAAGAAACAAATTGCCCGCATCCAGGCAGAAGGAGAAAACAATGCAGCTATTATTGCTGCTGAGGGTCGGAAGAAAATTGCGGAAATTGAAGCAGCAGGTAAAGCCAATGCCATGAAAATAGAGGCAGATGCCATTAAGATGGCCAATGATACCATCAATAAAACATTGACAGCTCCGATTCTGAAGTTAAGGCAGATCGAAGCCTTTAAATCTCTCTCGAATAGCAGCAACAGCAAGCTCATCATTACTGATGGCAAAACACCCTTTCTTTCTTTGCCGGATAAACTATAAGGACGCTGAGGACTTAGTCTTTCCGGGTACAGAAAGAAAAACGGGTATACCAATTAGGTGTGCCCGTTTTTAGTTTTTTACCAAATGAATATAATACTGCTTAACAGAAATCAATCAAACCCCAAATTGCCGTAGATGGTGGTCCAGGTGTTTGTACAACATATTGCTCCACTCGCGTGATTTCAGTCGACCCAGGAAGAAATGTTCCTTGCCTTCGAAATAATCAGACCCACGACCGTGTATTGCTAACATTTTTTCTTTCAACTCTTTTTTTACCTGGTCGAATTCCGGCTCATCGGGAATGATGAATTGTCTGGCTGTGGGACTATTTTTCTTGAATGGCTTTTCTCCGGTCATGATGGGCTTAAATATCAGCCGGCCGAGTAAACGCCTTTTGGGTTTGCGCTCTTTGTTGCTGATGAGATCATTATAAGGGACTGCCAGGTGTTTTAGTACCTGAGCAACTGTCATGGTACCCCACAATCGCTGGCTTTGGGGTGTAAGTGCATCAATCCGCCGAATCAATTCCTCGTTGGTGATAGGGTCGAAGATGAGGGGTAGTGGCATACAACAGAAATTTAAATCAACATAAAATTATAAAGAAAACGGGATGATTAAAATGGCGGAATTCAACAATTCTATCTTACACTAGAAGAACTTAGCCGGTTGGTATTTATTTTTTCTGCGAATGTGTCTGCGCAGCAAACAGAGGCGCCACTTTTCTAGTGAACAAATTGAAAATAATCAGTACCAGTAATCCGAATAAAACAGAGCCCACAATCAATAGATTGTTGGTGATTCCGGTCACTGAAAAGGAAAGCTTTATTAAAATGGTAGAAATTACGAAACCGGAATTGCGCATGATAGACTGGAAGCGATCGGAATAAAAAAGTGAGGCAAGCAATAGCAATACATCTACTACAATCAAAATAGTAAAAAATTCATCGAAGAATATCTGATTCAGGTTGATGCTGGTATAAATACCGGATTGGTAATTCATAACCGATGTGCTTATCCAACTACCAAAGGAGTAGCAAGCCAACGCCAGCATGACAGGTACAAGAAGTAAAGCAATGCCTTTTTTCAGCAATACAAAAGTAGATGATTGAACCTCAGTTTCGTCAGAAATAGCAGGGTCTGTATTTTCCTTCCGCAGTACCTGTATATAAAAAAGACAAATTAGGATGAAGAGAATAAGCGAAGTAACAGCATCATAGGTAAATCGCAGGTCGTTTTCATTTTGGAACCAGTTGGGCTGAAGTTCCAGACTGCCGATGTCTTTGAAAATGCGCCGGATGATGATGAGGGTGATGATTTCGTATTGCTTTCCTATATAGAACGATGTTGATTTGGGAAGATAATAAATCAATAAGTAAACTTCATACACAAGGATGAAAGAAAAGGGAGTATAAATCGCTGAGATTGGACTCACTAAAAGTCCCGATACCGGGTGCAGTATTCCCCGGCTTACCAGAAAAATCAGTAACAAGTGAACGAGGTAACTGAGGATGGAAATGGTTAAAATGATACGCTCGATGCGGAACCTAGCCTTTGATGAAAGCATCCATTCGAGTCCGCGCTCTATGAACGACTTTCCTGCAGTATTGTTTGCCGGTGCGTTCATGATTGGCGCTTTACATAATCAAGTTACACAAAATATAGCCGGGTCAAACTTTTCCCGACATTTAATTGTGCGCTATAGCAACAATTTTAAATTAGTAATATGTAAGTGCTGCTATCATAAATAGTTCCATCAATTTCTCCTCACTCCAATTTTACGACAAATTCACATTTCAGGCAGCTGCATCCTCTTGTTTAACCAAAGCAAGCAGGGTATGGAGGTATTGCTGCATAGAAGCGATTTGAGTTTGTCTGCTCTTCCAGACTTCGGGCAAGGTACATAGACGACGTATACCCCTGATCAGGTCTGAAGTAATCTCTCCCTTTGGCTCCTCTTCGCTGAGATCATAGGTTAACAAATGGTCACCATCGAATTCAAATAAGTACCAGGGCATAGTTTCCAATGCCATCAATTGTGAACATTGTCCTGAGAATTTTTCATCGCTTGCTACAGGACCCCTCCCGGTGATGCGCTGGCACCAGCTACCCATCGCCATTAACGTATCGCCGACATATAATAATAAGTCCATTTTTTCCCGCAGGGGATGGCCGCCATCAAAGACAATCCGGATTTCATTTTTTGTAGCGGAAGGAATTCCGGCCAATAACCGGCTAAACATGGGTTGCAGCTGTTCTTTTCTTGGCATACAGTTGATTTTGCATGCAAATAAAGAAGTCAGTCTATAACCAATTGGAAGAGTGGCTATTTAAGTTAAAAATACCTTTTAAATATTTTAAAGCTAACTTTTAAATTACAAGAAAACTCCCTCCTCATTTTAATAGTTTAAAGGGCACAGAAGGAGCTGTCCGGCAGGTATTGTCGGGATAAGGAAAAGAAGTAGGAAAGCTGTTAGCTCATTTGCTGGTAGCGGCTATACACTTCCATGCGGGCATCTTTCATCATGCCCTGCGTTTCTTCTACAAAGGCATTGCGCTGCTCGCGGTTGTTGAAGAGGAAGAAGCAGACACTGTCTTTGCTGTGGTAGATTGCCTTACATTCATCATCAATAACATTGAGCTCTTCGGGAATAGTTGCTTTAATACATATCATAACTCTCAGATTGATGTATTATTTGGTTGCCTTCCAGCTTTGTCCTGCCGCATACATGCGAAACGGGCGATACACCCTTCGCCACTCTTTTTGTTGTTGGGTCCATTCTTTCGGGTCGAAGACGAGCATATAAGATTCTCCGATCACTTGT
Organism: Sediminibacterium sp.; assembly: GCA_046095445.1. Taxonomy (GTDB): domain Bacteria; phylum Bacteroidota; class Bacteroidia; order Chitinophagales; family Chitinophagaceae; genus Sediminibacterium. The sequence goes on along the minus strand of JBJTJJ010000084.1, from coordinate 1,215 downwards.
ATACTATCGCGGTTAACAATAGCAGCTGTAGATTCATCAATGGCGAGTCCGAAAACACCCGGTCTGCTTTCCAACACCGGAACCAGATCGAATTGTCTGTTGCGTACCAGCACATGCTGATCGATGGCGGTGTTAGGCATAAAAGAAAATCCTTCAGGAAATTGTGCCGGCAAGTGAGGGGTTTTGCGGTGGTCACCTCCGATTAGTACGGAGCCCATGATGGTAGCACCTGCGGAAGTACCCATGATTACTCCGCCCCTGTCCAGCAATGCCAATAATGCGCGATGAATTGCTGTTCCACCATATGCTTCTGCGAGTTTATCCTGATCACCACCTCCAAGAAAAACTCCTTTTGCCTGATCAATCAATGCCACAAGTGCCGGGTCATTGGCTTTCGCACGATCGCGGGTATGTACAGTAGTTAAACGTGTGAATCCCTGTCGGGTGAATTTCTCCAGGTGCTTTCCTTGTTGAATCCATGGCTCATCGCCCGTTGCGGTGGGAATATAAACGACCGGTTGGTCTTTGCCTCCGATCAGTTGTTCGAACTTCCTATAGATGGTATCTGTAATGGTGCCACCACCGATGATGATGAGATGTCCGTTGCGGGTGTAGTTGGGAACCTGGGCGAAGGAAGAACCTGAAAAAAGGAGAAGACCAACAAATACAAAAAGACGCATGAGGCAACAAGATTAGTTGCTGTAAGTTACGTCAATTGTGGTTGTCGGGGAAGGGGTATGCTTTTTTTGCCGGAGGAATGTAGTTGCTGTAAAAAATGATTGGCCGCCTGCAGGTGTTGCTCTTGTTTTTGCGGATCCATCTTATCCCAGGTTTTGATGAGCATCGCCCAGCGTGGATTACCACCAAATACTTTTCGATTCTTGGAGAGAAACCGCCAGAATAGTCCGTCCCAGATGGACTGCCATTCTCCTTTTGGGAAATTACCCATTTTCATGAGGTAGTTGGAACCGCCGATATACGGTTTGCTGGTCATCATACCACCATCGCTGTATTGCGACATACCATATATATTGGGCACCATTACCCAGTCATAAGCATCTATATACATTTCCATGAACCAGCGGTACACTTCATCGGGAGCGATTTCACAGAGCAGCATAAAGTTGCCGAGCACCATTAATCTTTCGATGTGGTGGTTATAACCGGAGTGCAATAATTTTTGGATGGTCAGGTCAATGGGTGGGATACCAGTAG
>JBJTJJ010000083.1:0-11688 GCA_046095445.1 Sediminibacterium sp. | reverse complement strand
GTTGGTCACAAGCTCGGAGAGTTTGCGCCGACAAGAAACTTTAAAGGACACTCAAGCAAGAAAATATCATAATTGATTTCAGTTACCGGTCAACATTCAACTAAATAACTGAAACAGAAAAAAAGTAAACATGGAAGCTGTAGCAAAATTGAGAAACTATCCCACATCACCCAGAAGAATGCGTCTTCTGGCCGATGAAATACGTAGTATGGATGTGGAAAAGGCACTGGCATTACTGGAGTTTCATCCCCAGCATTCGGCACTGCCTCTGGCTAAACTTTTAAAAAGCGCTATCAATAACTGGGAACAGAAAAATAGCGGTGTGAGTGCAGCTGATAGCGCATTAATCGTTAAAACCGTATTTGTAGATGGCGGTCGTACACTGAAGAGAATGCGTCCAGCACCTCAGGGTCGCGGCTACCGTGTTCGCAAACGTAGCAACCATGTCACTTTAATTGTAGATTCAAATAAATAATTCGTAAAACACTTATATGGGTCAAAAAGCAAATCCGATTGGTAACAGGTTAGGTATCATCCGTGGATGGGACAGTAACTGGTATGGCAGCAAGAAAGACTTCGCCAACAACCTGATTGAGGACAATGAAATCCGCAAATACCTGAATGCCCGTATCAACAAAGGCGGTATCGCTAAAATTGTGATCGAGCGTACTTTGGGTAAACTAATCGTTACCATTCATACCTCCAAGCCCGGTATTATCATCGGTAAAGGTGGAAATGAAGTAGATCGTATCAAAGAAGAATTGAAGAAACTGACCAGCAACCAGGATGTGCAGATCAACATTCTTGAAATCCGCAGACCTGAATTGGATGCCAATATTGTGGGAGATACTATCGCCCGTCAGATTGAGAACAGGATCAACTTTAAGCGTGCCATCAAGATGTCTATTGCTTCTACACTCCGCATGGGTGCTGAAGGAATCAAGGTAAAGGTAAGTGGTCGTTTGGGTGGTGCTGAAATTGCCCGTAGCGAAGAATTCAAACAAGGTCGCGTTCCGCTGCACACCTATCGTATGGATATAGACTACGCCAGCGTATTTGCTCAAACTGTTTATGGAAAAATCGGTATCAAAGTATGGATCTGTAAAGGTGAAGTACTGGGTAAGCGTGAACTGAACCCCAACTTTGTAGGCGGAAAAACTGACATGAGTGATCGCAGAGAGCGTTCTGATGATAGAGGAGACAGAAGAGGCGGAGACAGAAGAGATGATCGTCGTGGTGGCGGAGACAGAGGTGGCAGAGGAGGCCGTCGTTCTTCCTAATTTATTATTATCAATTGATTCATAGAATTACAAACAGCAATACATGTTACAACCTAAAAGAAGCAAGCACCGGAAACAACAAAAGGGCAGAATTCGTGAAGTAGCGAAGCGTGGAACTGCCATCTCTTTTGGTTCTTTTGCCCTCAAAGCCCTGGAGCCGATATGGCTTACCAACCGTCAGATTGAATCTGCCCGTCAGGCCATGACCCGTGCCATGAAAAGAGAAGGAAATGTGTGGATTCGCATATTCCCCGATAAAATCATCACCCGTAAACCTGCTGAAGTTCGTATGGGTAAGGGTAAGGGTAACCCCGAATTCTGGGCAGCTGTTGTGGAACCGGGACGTATCATATTTGAGTGTGATGGTGTTAGCCAGGAAACTGCTAAAGAAGCCATGAAACTCGCAGCTCAAAAATTACCCATCGCTACCAAATTTGTTATCAGAAGAGATTTACAGGCATAAAAATTATTATCCATGGCAAATAAACAAACCAACGCATTCAATAAGTCGATTCGGGAAATGAGCGTTTCTGACCTGACTGCTAAAATCAAAGACGATCAGTTGCGACTGAAGAAGCTGGAGTTTGCCCATGCAATTTCTCCACTCGAAAATCCAATGAATATCCGTACTCTTCGCCGCGACATCGCCAGACTGAGAACGGAACTTAAGAAAAAAGAAATGGGCATTTAATCCATAAATCAACTAAAAATGGCTGAAAGAAATTTACGCAAAACAAGAACAGGAGTAGTTACCAGTGATAAAATGACTAAGACTATTACTGTTGCTGTAGAAAGGAAAGTAAAACACCCGATCTACGGAAAGTTCGTGAAGAAAACCACGAAATTCCATGCCCATGATGAAAAAGAAGAGTGCGGCATCGGTGACGTAGTGAAAATCATGGAAACCCGTCCGCTGAGCAAAACAAAGCGCTGGCGCCTGGTTGAAGTGGTAGAGAAAGCGAAGTAAAAAATTTGCGGACGGAATAAGTGTATCCATGCTTTCTGTCCGACATCAAACACAAACAGTATAACAATGATACAGCAAGAAAGTCGACTTAATGTTGCCGATAACAGCGGGGCCAAAGAAGTTCTTTGTATCCGCGTATTGGGAAACAGTGGTCAGGATTATGCCAAAATCGGTGATAAGATTGTAGTTACAGTTAAAGATGCCATTCCCGCAGGTGGAATTAAAAAGGGAACCGTTTCCAAGGCAGTAATTGTAAGGACTAAAAATAAACTGCGCCGCAAAGACGGATCTTATATCCGTTTTGATGACAACGCAGTAGTATTATTAAACAACGCTGACGAGCCAAGAGGTACGCGTATTTTCGGACCGGTTGCCCGTGAGTTGCGTGATAAAGGTTACATGAAAATCATTTCACTGGCACCAGAAGTACTGTAATAAACTATTCTATCATTAAAAAATAACTCCTCGGAGAGTTGGAGGTACCATGAGTACAAGATTTAAACCAAAGTTCAACATCAAAAAAGGCGACACAGTTGTTGTGATTGCCGGTGATGGAAAAGACCTGAAAAAACCACGCACTGTGCTGGAAGTTATCGTTGACAAGGGTCGTGTGGTTGTTGAAGGAATCAACATAGTTAAGAAGCACACCAAGCCCACGGCTCAAAACACCAAGGGTGGCATCATTCAGAAAGAAGCTCCTATCAGCATTTCTAATGTGATGCTATGGGATGCCAAAGCTGGTGAAGCTACTCGTGTTAAAAGAACACGTGAAGAAGGTAAATTAGTTCGCATCTCAAAAAAATCAGGGGAGGTAATCAAATGAGTACTGTAAAATATACACCCAGACTGGCAGACAAATATTCACGTGATGTTGTTCCTGCTTTGATGAAGAAATTCTCTTATGGATCTGTTATGCAGGCACCCCGTCTGGAAAAAATTTGTATCAACCGTGGTGTAAACGGAGCTGTTTCTGATAAAAAATTGGTTGACATTGCAGTAGATGAGTTGACCATGATTACCGGACAAAAAGCTGTTCCTACCACTTCCAAGAAAGATATTTCCAACTTCAAACTCCGTCGTGGCATGCCAATCGGTGCGCGTGTTACACTCCGCGGTGCTAAAATGTATGAGTTCCTCGATAGACTCGTATCTGTAGCATTGCCTCGTGTACGTGATTTCAAAGGGATCAGTGACAAGGCATTCGACGGAAGAGGTAACTACACACTGGGAGTTACTGAGCAAATCATCTTCCCTGAAATAGACATCGATAAAGTGAATAAAATCACCGGCCTCGACATCACTTTCGTTACCACTGCCCAATCCAATGAAGAAGCTTTCGAATTGCTGAAAGAATTGGGTATGCCTTTCAAAAACGTTAAAAAAGAAAACAACTAATACACATGGCAAAAGAATCCATCAAAGCCAGACAGCGCAAGCGTGAACAAATGGTAGCTAAATATGCCGATAAAAGAAAGGCATTGAAAGCTGCAGGTGATTATGCCGCTCTTGACAAGCTTCCTAAAAATGCGTCACCCGTGCGATTGAAAAATCGTTGCCAACTGACCGGTCGCCCTAAAGGTTACATGCGCTTTTTCGGCATTTCCCGGATTATGTTCCGAGATATGGCACTGAATGGCATTATCCCGGGCGTAAAGAAAGCCAGCTGGTAATACGTGTGATAAAAAATAAATTCTGAACTGATTTAATTCAATCTATATGGTAACAGATCCGATAGCAGACTTCCTCACCAGAATCCGCAATGCACAAATGGCCGGTCACAGACTGGTGGAGATTCCTGCTTCTAATATGAAAAAGCGGTTGACCGAGATTTTGTATGAGCAAGGGTATATCCTGAAATACAAATTTGAAGACGACAACAAGCAGGGTGTCATTAAAATCGCCTTGAAATACGATCCGCAAACCAAACAGGCAGCTATCCGCTCTTTAGAAAGAGTTAGCCGTCCTGGTCTGCGTCAGTATGCCAAACCCGCTGAAATTAAACGTGTAATCAACGGACTCGGAGTTGCTATTTTGAGTACTTCCAAGGGCGTTATTACCGACAAGCAGGCGAAAGCGCAAAATGTAGGTGGAGAAGTACTTTGTTATATTTATTAATAGGGTTGGAATCGCTTATTTAAGCCTTTAGTCGGGGCTGAAACCGATCCAACATTCAATACAAAAAAGAAACGACTATGTCTCGTATAGGAAAACAACCCATCAGTATCCCTTCAGGTGTTACAGTTTCTGTTAACGCTGAGCATGTAGTAACCGTAAAAGGACCAAAAGGCGAGTTAAAAGAATCCATCAGCCGCGATATCGTGGTGGAAGTAAAGGATGGTCAGATCAATCTTACCCGTCCTACCAACCAGATTCGCCACCGCGCTATGCATGGACTCTACCGCGCACTGATTGCTAATATGGTAAAAGGTGTAACTGAAGGTTTCAAAAAAGATCTTGAGTTGGTGGGGGTAGGTTACAAAGCTGCTAACACTGGAAATGTGCTTGACCTTGCCCTTGGTTATTCTCACAACATCATTTTTGAAATCCCCAAGGAATTAAAAGTAACTACCGTAACTGAAAAAGGTCAGAACCCTAAAATTTTCCTGGAAGGCGTAGACAAACAACTGATCGGACAAGTAGCTGCTAAATTGCGCAGTCTGAGAAAGCCTGAGCCATACAAAGGAAAAGGTGTTAAATACATTGGTGAGCAATTGAGAAGAAAAGCAGGAAAGGCTGCAGGTAAATAAACTAGTTAGTAAATCAGTTTCCGGCAGAATCGGAAACAAAAACAACATACCATGAGTAAATTGATTCAAAGGCAGAAAATCAGATACCGCATTCGCAAGAAAGTTGCCGGTACCTCATTGAAACCCCGCCTCTCTGTTTTCAGAAGCAACGCTGAAATCTATGCACAGCTGATAGATGATGATAATGGAGTAACCCTGGCTGCCGCCTCTTCAATGGACAAAGATATCCAGGCACAAAAAGGCAATAAAATTGAAAAGGCAAAGCTCGTTGGTAATGCCATTGCTCGTAAAGCACAAGCACTGGGTCTCCAGGGATGCGTTTTTGACAGAGGTGGTAATCTCTATCACGGCAGAGTTAAATCTGTAGCTGACGGTGCACGTGAAGGAGGTCTTCAATTCTAATATTTATCGAATAATCATTCAATCAATTTCAGACAATGTCGAAACTCACTGTAAATAAGGTTAAAGCAGCCGGAGAGATGGAACTTAAAGATAAAGTTGTTGCCATCAACCGGGTAGTTAAAACAACCAAAGGTGGTCGTACTTTCAGCTTCTCTGCACTCGTAGTTGTAGGTAATGAAGGTGGCGTAGTTGGTCACGGACTGGGAAAAGCAAAAGAAGTTCAGGAAGCCATCTCTAAAGGAATCGAAGACGCAAAAAAGAACTTGGTTCGTGTACCGGTTATGCATGGTACAATACCCCACGAGCAACTGGCAAAAGATGGTGCTGCAAAAGTACTCATCAAACCAGCCGCACACGGAGCAGGTGTGATCGCCGGAGGTAGCATGCGTGCAGTTCTGGAAAGCGCAGGAGTTACAGACGTACTTGCTAAAAGCTTGGGCTCCGCTAACCCGCACAATGTGGTGAAAGCTACCATCAAAGCACTTGCTATGCTTAGAGAACCAGTACAAGTTGCTAAAACCCGCACCCTCAAATTGGCTAAAGTTTTCAACGGATAATCAGCCGAAACCTGTAAAAAATAAGTCATGAAAAAAATAAAAATCACGCAAATTAAAAGCGGTATCGATCGCCCGGAACGTCAGAAAAAAACGCTGGCTGCCCTTGGTTTGCGTAAACTCAATGCCTCCAAAGAAGTAGATGCTACTCCTCAAATACTCGGCATGATTCAAAAAGTAACTCACCTGGTAAAGGTGGAGGAAGTACAGTAATCTTTACTGGCTGATAATAAAAATATTTTTTAAAGCGAGGGGTGATTCCCCGTAAGTTCAAACATCTGACAATGAAACTGCACACACTAAAACCCGCCAAAGGATCTACGCACAAAGCAATCCGTATAGGTCGTGGGGAAGCTTCCGGTAAGGGAGGAACATCTACAAAAGGTAATAAGGGTGGTCAAAGCCGCGCCGGTTACAAAAGCAAAATGGCACATGAAGGTGGTCAAATGCCCATCCAGCGCCGAATTCCTAAAAGAGGATTTATCAATAACAACCGTATTTCCTACAAAGTATTCAACCTGGGACAAATCGCTCAGTTGACTGAAAAATACGGCTTCACTGAATTTAGTCCGGAAACACTTTATGTGAACGGACTTATCGGTAAGACCGATCGCGTAAAGCTTCTGGCAAATGGCGAACTTAAATCCGCCCTGACTTTTAAAGTGAACGCTGCCAGTGAAAAAGCCAAAAACGCTGTAACTGCCGCAGGTGGTACTATCGAGATTATCGCATAAAAAATTGTAAATTGCCGCTGCTTGACCGGTGAGTGCACCTGAGAGCGATTTATCAAGTTATTAATAGCCATTCAGTGAAAAAATTAATACAGACATTAAAGAATATCTGGACCATTGAGGAGCTGAGGGATAAAATCTTACTTACACTGGCGTTGGTTCTTACCTATCGCCTCGGTAACCACATCGTTTTACCCGGACTCGACCCCAACAAAATTGAACAAGCTCAGCAAACAGCTAATAACACCGGCCTGTTGGGTATATTTGATATGTTTGCGGGAGGAGGTTTCTCCCAAGCTTCTATTCTGGCATTGGGTATCATGCCCTATATCTCTGCCTCTATCTTCATGCAACTGATGACCATTCTGGTGCCTACGCTACAGAAAATTCAGAAAGATGGTGACAGCGGTAGAAAGAAAATCAATGAATGGACACGCTACCTTACAGTAATCGTTACCATTTTCCAGGCAGGCGCTTATGTTGCTTATCTGAATGGTCCCGGTTATCGCGATGCCATCCTTCCGGGTTTCGAAGGCTCAACTTTTACTTTTTCTACCATCATCACCTTGACAGCAGGAACATTGTTTGTTATGTGGTTAGGTGATAAAATTCAGGATAAAGGGCTGGGTAATGGCACCTCCATCATCATCATGGTTGGTATCCTCGCCCGCTTACCTATTTCACTGATTCAGGAATTCAGTACCAAAGAACAACGTGGTGGTGGTGGATTATTGATTTTCCTTGTGGAAGTTGCCATCCTCGTAATCGTTATCATGGGATTAATTCTGCTCGTGCAGGGAGTTCGTAAAATTCCTGTTAACTACGCCAAACAAATTGTTGGTAATAAGCAATTGGGCGGAGCTCGTCAATTCCTTCCCATCAAGGTGAATAGTGCAGGTGTAATGCCTATCATATTCGCACAAGCCATCATGTTCCTGCCTACCCTGGTATCATTTACCAATCTGGATTCAACTCAGGGAATCATTAGAATCTTCAATGACCCGAGTAATTTCTGGTACATGCTGATCTATGCTGTAATTGTAATCGGTTTCACCTTCCTATACACAGCATTGATCTTTAACCCCAAGCAAATTGCAGAGGATCTTAAGAAAAATAATGGCTTTGTTCCAGGTGTTAAACCCGGACAGCCAACAGCCGATTTCATTGGTGGTATCATGGATAAGATTACGCTTCCCGGTGCTATCTTCCTGGCTTTTGTTGGTATTATGCCCGGTTTCGCTCAGCGCTTGAATGTAACTCAGGGATTCAGCTCTTTCTTTGGAGGCACTTCACTGCTCATCATGGTTGGTGTTATATTAGATACCCTTCAACAAATCGAAACCTACCTCTTGATGCGTCAGTATGATGGTTTGATGAAAAGCGGAAGAATTCAGGGACGTCAGACGGTTGGAACAACCACTACAACCATTTAAATGATATAGGTTAAAAACTATAACCTGTCAGGCAATGCCCGGCAGGTTTATTTTTTTATAATAAGCATGGATGTTATGATGTTTTGTAAGACAGACAGTGAAGTGCTACTGATGAAGGAATCTGCCTTACTGGTCAGCCGGTCCTTAGCCGAAGTGGCAAAAGTTCTTCGTCCTGGTATGACTACACTTCAAATCGATCAGATGTGTAATGAGTACATCCGGGATCATAAAGCAATTCCGTCTTTCTTTCAATACAGAGGGTATCCTCATAATATTTGTGCTTCCGTCAATGATGTGGTTGTTCACGGGTTTCCAGATAACAAACCACTGAAAGAGGGAGATGTAGTTTCAATAGATATCGGTGTTATTTTGAATGGCTGGCACGGAGACCATGCATATACCTTCTTACTCGGGGAGGCAGAAATATCTAATCTGCAGTTGGTTAAAGTGACGAAAGAGTCACTCTATCTCGGCATAGAAAAAGCCATCGTGAATAACCGAATTGGCGATATATCCTTCGCCATACAGGATTATGTAGAGAGAAAGCATCATTATGGTGTTGTCAGGGAATTGGTGGGACACGGTTTGGGAAAACAACTTCACGAAGACCCACAGGTACCCAATTATGGCAAGCGCGGTTCAGGTCCCCGCTTAAAAGAAAACCTGGTTCTCGCTATAGAGCCCATGATAACACTGGGTTCCAGAGAGATTTATACAGACGATGATGGATGGACAGTGCGCACCCGAGACGGGAAAACAGCAGTTCACTTTGAACACGACGTCTGTGTGAAAAAGAATAAAGCCCTTATTTTATCAGATTATAGTATCATTGAACAAGCTGAAAAAAGCAACCAAAATCTCAATAGTTCATATTATTGATTGCCGGGATGCTTCCTATCTTTAGGGAATGAAAAAGATTTTCTTTCTTTTATTCCTTCCTCTGAGTAATCAACTCTCTGCACAATCAGATCCTACTCAAAGCATTGCTGCTTATTGTCAGCAACAGCAAAAGCAATGGTTACAGGAATTCATCTCCTTTGTTCGTCTTCCCAATACGCCTCTCAATGACTACCACACCGAATTGAATACATCATTCATGATGAATATGATGCGTAGCAGCGGGATAGATAATGTTCAATTGCTGTCTGCTTCATCCCCTAATGTTCCCCCGGCAGTTTACGGCGAAGTGAATGTGCCGGGTGCCACACGTACTATTATTTTGTATGCTCATTATGATGGACAACCGGTAGATAGTTCTCGCTGGTATCCGGGCTGGCATCCTTTTCGTCCATTAATTGTTGAAGGAAATCCTTCATCAGGTTTTACACCCATTGAAGAAAAAGTATTATCAACGAAACTTTCACCTGAATGGCGCATCACAGGTAGAGGAAGTGCTGATGATAAAGCGGGTGTATTTGCTATCATTAAAGCATACCAGGTTTTTCGGCAGTTGAACATCAAGCCCACGGTTAACCTCAAATTTTTCTTCGAAGGAGAGGAAGAAGCCGGTTCTACTCATCTGCCAGAAATTCTCACCCGGCATGCGCGTTTATTGAAAAGTGATGGCTGGATTATCTGCGATGGACCGGAACATGCTTCCGGAGCACCACAAATGTTCCTGGGTGTTCGCGGTGATGCAGGAATGGAACTGACAGTTTATGGAAGCAACAGACCCTTACACAGCGGACACTATGGAAATTGGGCGCCTAATCCGGCACTTCTGCTCAGTCATTTACTTGCTTCTATGAAGAATCTGAACGGACAAGTTTTGATCAATCACTTTTATGACTCTATTACTCCATTAAATCCCGGTGAGCAGGCGGCCTTGGCTGCGCTTCCTGTTATGGACGATGACTTAAAAAAAACATTGGGTTTTAGCAAAGCCGAAGCGGAAAACCGGGGACTCTCAGTTTCGCTGTTATTACCCTCCTTGAATATTAATGGAATTCAAAGTGCAGCAACCGGAGTATTGGCGAGTAATATTATCCCTACTACTGCCATAGCCACACTAGATCTCAGAATGGTTCCGGGAATTGACTATCAGGTTCAGCAGCAGCGTGTTGAGGATCATATACGCGAACAGGGATTTTATATTACCAGAGGCATACCTACTGATGAAGAGAGAAAAAAATATGAACGCATCGTGCAGGTCAGAAGAAAATCTGGTTATAACGCCCAGAAAATACCTATCGACCATCCATTGGCAGTTGAAGTTATACAGGCACTGCGACAGCATACCCGGCATCGTTTATTGGTGGTGCCACTGATGGGAGGAAGTTTACCCCTGTACATGTTCCGACAATTTGCAGGTGCTTATCCTATTACTGTACCCATTGCGAATTATGATAACAACCAACATGCAGAAAATGAAAATCTACGTCTGGGCAATCTTTGGTCAGGAATTGAAAAAATGGCTGCACTGATGAGGATGTAAGTATGAAGAATAAAAAATTAATCGTCATTGGGGGAGGAGCTGCAGGTTTTTTTTGTGCCATCAATGCAGCAAGAATTCAACCTGATTTGGAAGTTATTCTATTGGAAAAATCAGCACGTTTCTTATCCAAAGTACGCATTAGTGGCGGAGGTAGATGCAATGTGACCCATGCCTGCTTTGATGTCGATGAAATGAGTAAACTTTATCCAAGAGGAGCCAGACTGATGAAAAATCTTTTACATCAATTCGGACCTGCTTATACCATACAATGGTTTTTAGAGAGAGGCGTTGAATTGGTGACAGAAGCTGATGGCAGAATGTTTCCTTCTACAAATGACTCTCAAACTATTATCGATTGTCTTATCAGAGAAGCAGAAAAATATAAGGTCAAAATTCTTTTACACAAAGAAGTCGTGTCCATCGGTACAGATGATAGGTTTACTATTTCGACTGCAGATGGAAGCGAGCTGATAGCAGATTTTGTTTTTGTTGCTACCGGAGGATATCCTAAATCAGAACAATTTTCCTGGCTATTAAAATTGGGTCATACCATCGAACCACCGGTACCCTCTCTATTTACATTTAATGTGCCAGATCCGGAACTTAGAAAATTGATGGGTATATCAGTCGACCCGGTCCGCATTTCTTTGGTGGGTAACAAATTGCAGGTAACAGGACCTCTTCTCATTACCCACTGGGGAATCAGTGGTCCTGCAGCACTCCGATTATCAGCTTTTGCAGCAAGGGAGTTATCTGAAAAATCATATACTGGAAAACTTACCGTGAATTGGATACCTGGTTACAATGAATCTACTTTGCGTTCACAATGGCAGGATTGGAGAAAGCATTACGGGGGACAAAAATTATTCTTGCGTTGCCCCTTTTCACTCCCAACAAGACTTTGGCACTATTTATTGATGAAAGCAGGAATTCCGGAAATTCGAACATGGGCTGAAATTACTACCCGAGAACAAAATCAACTCATCGCAATTTTATTGGGTAGTGAATTGGAATTCAAAGGCAAGACTACTTTCAAGGAAGAATTTGTTACCTGTGGTGGAATTTCTCTCAAAGAGATTCATCCCTCCACCATGGAAAGTAAAATCATACCCGGTCTTTATTTCGGGGGAGAAGTAGTGG
>JBJTJJ010000082.1:0-4603 GCA_046095445.1 Sediminibacterium sp. | reverse complement strand
GCTTCAGAGATTGCTTCTGTGACTGCGCGTGATCTGCATTTATATCTGGCAACGGGAACTGTAATCGATCTTAATCCCGATCTGGCACTTAAACCATCGCTGCTTGTTAAAGCTGTTAGTGGTGCACCTGTAGAAGTTGATATTAACTGTAATTTATGGCTACAAAACAAATTAGCATTGGGCGCCTCATACAGAACAGGAGACGCTATTGTTGGAATGGTTGAGTACCAGATCAATCAACAATTCAGATTCGGATATGCCTATGATAAGACCTTCTCAAATCTTGGTACTTTGGTAAATGGGACCCATGAGATTATGTTGCGCATGGAATTCGGATCCCCATCTGTCAGGGTATCTTCACCACGTTATTTTTAATTAACTGAGAGGCATGAAAAAAATCTTTTTTGTTATTTGTGTTGTTCTTCTGGGAAGGTCAGAATCCTTGTTGGCACAGGCGAAGGGGAATTACAAGGCGAAGGCATTTTATCAGTTGGCTGAGAGAGATTTTCAGGATCTTCGATTTTGGTATGCAGTTCCTTTCTATAAAGCGGCATTGCAACAGAAATCTGCTGTTTATGATTCTGTTTGTTTGCTGCATTTGGCTGAATCTTACTGGCAGATGAAATATTATGATTCTGCTCAATTCTATTTCAATAGATATGAATCAGTTATAGGTCCTGATTATATGTCTTCGCGCCGTTTGGCAGAAATACAGGCGATCAGACAACAGCCCGCAAGGGCGTTGGCAGGCTACCAAGATATTGGAAAGCGCTACCCCGGCTTACGCACCCAACTGGTTCAAAACCGAATCAAAGGATTTTCCCAACCGGAACAATTCCTGAAAAATATTTTCAACTACACTATCTCTTATTTACAGGATAATTCCTCTGAACAAGATTTTAGTCCGGTATTTTTTCAAAAAGGAATGCTTTTTGTCTCCAATAGATTTGGCGGACCAGAATCTGAGAAGGAGTTCGGATGGGATGGATTACCCTACGCCCGGATATACGAGATCTCCGATTTGTATCAGTTAAGGTCTGTTGATACGATGCCTGCAAGAAAGGAAAGAGATCAAAAAATAAATATCATCATTAACGATGATTATACACCTTCGACTTCCAATGACAATAATATTCGATTAGATTATCGCAATGTGCAAAGAGCAAAGCCCACCAAGCAACTTCGACCATTGGGTCGATTCTCTGATCAGTTTAGCTCACTCTACAATTATGGACCCCTTTGTTTCAACGCTTCAGGAGATAAAGTGTATTTTACCCGGAACTCTTTAAAATCAACTACCAACAAATATCACCTGGAAATCTGTGAGGCCACACTGGGGAAAAATGGCTGGGGTTCAGTAAGGGTGCTTCCTTTCGTGGACAAGGATTTTGATTACTTCCATCCTGCTATAAATAAAAACAATGACCGCCTCTATTTTTCCAGTAACCAACCGGGAGGTCGGGGAGGGGCAGATATCTATTCTTTTAGTCTTCATCCCGATTCATCTAAAGCAGCTCCTTTATTGTTAGATGATCGCATCAATACAGAAGGCGATGAGTTTTTTAGCAGCTATACTGGTGATACATTATTTTTTAGTTCAGATGGTTTGCCAGGATTAGGCGGTTTGGATATCTACGCAGCAGTAGATAAAAACGGCGTGTTGTCCGATCCTGTCAATATTGGTGCTCCAGTTAATTCTAATTTTGATGATTTCGGACTTATCTGGAATGATGAAAAACATTATGGATTTTTTAGCAGCAGCCGTCTGGGTTCGGATGATATTTTCCGACTAGAATTACTACGTTATCCCATTAAAATTACCGGAAGTGTATTCGATGCCTCTACAGGTAAGGAAATGCAAGGTGCACTTGTTCAACTATTGCAAAAATCACCTACCTCCGATCCTAATCAGCAAATGATAACAGAACTGTATGGGGCTTATCGATTCCCGGTGAAATCCAGACAGCGCTATACTTTGATTATTAGTAGACAGGGTTATTATACTGATACGCTTGAGGTGAATGGAGATACCATCGTCAATGATTTACAATTGCCTCCAGTAATGCTGCGACCAATTCCACCGCCACCTCCACCGCCACCACCGCCAGCCGATAGCGACGGAGATGGCATACCGGATAGTTTGGATAAATGTCCAGATTTGAAAGGTGATGCTGCCAACTCTGGTTGCCCTGAAATTCAAAAGAAACTGAATGAATTGGCCAAAATGGTGTACTTCGAAACTGATAAGGATATCCTTACACCGGAAGCCATTCAACCACTGGATGAAGCTGCGGCCATATTATTGGCTTACCCGCAAACTACTCTGATCATTGAAGGTCATACTGATAATATGGCTGGAAAAGCGTATAACCTGGATTTATCATTGCGCAGGGCTAAGCGGGTGAAGACATATCTGGTATCCAAAGGAGTTGTTGCTACAAGATTCACCAGGGTTGAAGGATTTGGTATGGCAAAACCCATTGCGGATAATGCTACACCGGAGGGCCGAGCACTCAATCGCAGGGTTTACATTAAAGCACAGTTCTATGAATAATAATTGTTTACTTTAATTCGATTGTATAAATTTCATTATTATAATTTTTCATCTGAAAATTGACTCCATAAAGCGCATTGTATTGGTTTTCCTCACCTGGCTGATGTTATTTGCCGCCGGTGCACAGCAAGTGACCTTATTTGCGGACTGCAGTTTCAGGGGTTACTCCGTCAGTCTGGGACCTGGTAACTATATTTCCAGCCAACATAGATTTCCGCTCAGGGAATTATCTTCCATTAATATTCCCCCGGGAATGGTAGTTAATTAATTTAGCCAGGATTTTTTCAATGGACACTACATCACATTGAATCAATCATCCACCTGTTTATTGAATGAACGTTTCAATGATCAGATGGTCTCTATTCAGGTGTTATCTACCGGTTTTGTTAATCAGGTCTTTGATGCTCCTGTAGTATTGTATAATTGCTGCAACTTTCAAGGGTCACAAGAACCTTTGCAGGAAGGCGTTTACAATAATCTCAACATGGGATTTGTTACCATACAATCTATAATAGTTGCACCAGGCTTTGGAATCATTGTGAGGAAAGAGAGCGGTTTTGGAAATAATGTTACCGTAATGAATGAGGAATTCCGCTCCGATCAAAGTTGTCCTCGCATTTTATGGGGTGCTGCTATTAAATCAATATTTGTTTATCGGTTGGGCTATGTAAACGCCGGGCATTGGGGACAGGTGCCAACTCAGCCGCAAGCCATCTAGCAATTTCAACAAGGCTCAGTAGTCTATACGGAACCCTTTTTTAGAGGAAGAACCCAGATTCTTTATCCCGGTGCCTATCGCGGATATCAACTGAACGACGTGGGGGAAAATTCAATTTCCTCTATTATGTTGGCTCTGGGTTACCGGGCAATTGCTTTCAGCGGATCTAATTTCGATGGTGCCTCTGTTGTTATCAATAGTTCTAATAATAATTTGCATGCCGGCTTTCCTAACTGGGGCAATAGAATACGTTCCATCATAGTAGAAAGACTGGGCCATCAGCCAATAGTTATACAACCCGTAGGACCACCACCTCCTCCGGCAATCAATAACAATTCCAATGCTGTGGTTATTTATGCAGATGCTAATTTCAGCGGTGCAGCTCAGCAATTCCCAATTGGTAATTATCGGGGATATCAATTGAATGTTGTGGGACAGCGAACTATATCTTCTTTAAGTTTTTCACCCGGGTTAAAAGTTATCGCTTATGAAGGTTCTGAATTCAATGGCGCTTCGCGGGAAATCTTGACTACCGTAAGTAACCTGGTTCAGGAGGGCATGGGATGGAATGACCGGATATCTTCCTTCTCTGTTCAGCGCAATACCGGACAACCGGCTGTGATTGGTCGACCTGAACCAATGCCACCAGGCCGTCCACAACCTGCTAATTCCAACCAACCCAGTGGTGTTATGATCTATTCAGATGCTCATTTTGCCGGTCCTGGACAACAATTGATGATGGGACATACCAATGGAAATCAGTTGACCATGGTGCCACCGGGAACAATTTCATCTATAAAAATTCCTCCTGGTATTAAAGTAACTGTTTACGAGGGATTCAATTTTGATAGAGACTATCGGATCCTGGCCTATAGCATTGATAATTTTGCTGCTGAAGGACAAGGCAGATGGAATAAAAAGATCCATTCATTAGTAGTGGAGCCCAATCGGTAGGTGGGAAAGGAAACTAGTGAATGAAGTTGTCAAGAGAAATCGCTAACTCTTGCTGAATTTGTTGGGACGTTGTTTTTTAACAACTGCCAGCAGGTGTCGAACATTCACGACTTCATTTATTTCTGATGACGGAAGAGAAATTTTCCATGCCTGTTCTATTGAATTCAACAGATAATCCCATTCCCATTCCGACATTTCCAGGTCCTTTTTCAGATTGGTGGAGGGTGACAATGTTGCACTGTCAATATTTAGTTTTTGTTGCAGCAGCCGGCGAAGAGTGATAATTGGTTGCATATATGCAGTTTGTATCTTGATAGATACGTGCCAGAAACAAAAATGCTGCCAGTCGGCTGTGAAAAAAAGCCAAAATTTCCCAA
>JBJTJJ010000081.1:0-1849 GCA_046095445.1 Sediminibacterium sp. | reverse complement strand
AACGACATGACCTTGAAAAGCGGCACCATTGGAGGTGTAAAATCTTTTGCCGTGTATCACACAACACCTGATGGAAAAAATGTAATTTTAGCTATCATTATCAATAACTTTGATGGATCGGCAGGTAGTATCGTTAATAAGATGTTCACCCTGCTCGACGAATTAAAAAAATAATTTTTTCATCAATTCAACATTAGTATGTCACAAAACTTTGCCAACCACAAAAGGTATGTTACAGGTTATCACTACATTCTGTTACCTGCTTTACTTGCACTTTTAATAGGTTCCATTGTGAACCTGGTTAAATCAGATTGCAGTAATTTTTATTCTGCTTCACTCATCTGTTTTATGACCGTGGTACTTGTATTCATTACATTTTTTGCTCGTTCTTTTGCGCTGGTTGCCCAAAAAAGGGTAATTCGTGCGGAAGAAAATATGCGTCATTATATCATGACGGGCAAAACATTGCCATCCGCTCTGCGCCTGTCTCAAATACTGGCACTCCGCTTCGCATCAGATGAAGAGTACCTGGCACTCATCGAAAGAGCTATTCAAGAAAAATTATCCGCAAAAGAAATCAAACAAGCCATTCAAAACTGGCGCGGAGATTACCACAGAGTTTAGTGGAGGAAAAAGGGTGCCAGTTTCTCCCGAAGGAATTCAGGCATACGCATTCTCTTGTTGGCTGCTGTATCAATGAACATCAGCGTTACTTGTCCGGTAGTGAGTAATTTCTTCCTTTCATTGTACACCTCATGGTGAAAGGTGATTTCATGTTTTTCCGGTAGTTCACGCAACATCGTTTTGATGGTGATCAGGTCATCATATCTGGCGGGTCGCAGAAACTTTACTTGCAGTCCCACCACCGGCATGTGTACGCCGAGCTCTTCCATTTTCTTATAACTGAATCCCAAATCGCGGATACACTCTGCACGCCCTACTTCGAAATATTGAGCATAATTACCATAGTAAACAATGTTCATCTGATCAGTTTCAGCATACCTGATCCTTAGTGTGGTGATGTGTTCGTACATAGATAGTCAATGGACCTAAAAGTACAATAAAGCTGCCGGACTCATCCCTGTGATTGAGCTTTTATCGTGTTGTATAGCTAATTAAAAGACAGTTAAAAAACATAGTGAATCAATGAAATAGGGTTTTCCCCTTGCTGTTTTAACATCCATTTTCCATTCATTTCGTATATTCGTACACGAAAATCCATTATCTTACAAGTAGTATGCAACAGCTGCTATATAAATACCTGATACTAAATAACCGCCTGAATATTCCCTCCCTGGGAAGCTTTTCGGTGAGTTATCAGCCCGCACGGCTGAATAGCAGCACAGGTACACTCGACCCCAAACAACCTGTTCTACATTTTAAAGACGGTCCACCTTCAACGCCCGATACCGGACTCATACCCTTTTTGGCATCTGAAATGAAGATCAGTCCGGCTTCTGCCGCCAATGAATTATTGAATTTTTCCCTGCAGGTAATGTCAGAACTGGTAGAGCACCAGCGCGCCAGGTTAAAGGGTTTGGGGATATTAACAAAAGATAACAATGGATTACTGCATTTCGAGCAGGAAAATAGTGCAGTCGCTGTGCAATCCGCTGTTGTAGCAAGAGAACCCTCTTCAGTTTCAACTACACCGGCGACATCAATTGTACCACCATCAGTTCCTGCTACTCCGCAACCGGTAGCTGCGTCTCCAATGCCTTCGATTCCGTCGCGCAATGAAACGCCATTGCGGGCAGCGACTTCTGCAACCCCGATGGCTGAGGGTAGCAAACTTCCACCCGGTCAGTTAGATCCTTCTCTGGATTATGCCGGACTCAAAAGCTATCAG
>JBJTJJ010000080.1:0-5669 GCA_046095445.1 Sediminibacterium sp. | reverse complement strand
GACCTTAACAATAGCAAGGTAAAATTTGCTTGATTCTTAATTTTTCATTTCCCATACAAGAGCGGATGCTCCTAGAATCGCAGCATCAGATTCTTTCAGGTGGCTCACAAGAATTTTCACCTTGTTTTGGAAAATTTGTATCAGGTTGTTCTCCATGTGTTCGCGAACAGGTTTCAACAACAAATCTCCCGATTTGGTAAGTCCGCCAAAAAGAATAATGGCTTCCGGACTTGAAAACATGACAAAATTTGCCAGGGACATCCCCAGGATCTTACCCGTAAAATCAAATATTTCTTTTGCGAGTGCATCACCCTTGATGGCTGCTTCGTACACTTTTTTGGAATCCAATTCTTCGATTGGAATGGCTCTTAACAAACTTGGTTGTTCATCTCTTGCCAATAACTCTTGTGCAGTAAGTACTACTCCGGTTGCAGAGGCATAACTCTCCAATGAGCCATTTTTTCCTGTGCCGGCATGATATCGCCCATCCGGGATAATAATGGTATGTCCGAGTTCACCGGCAAAGCCATCATGTCCGTAAATCAACTGACCGTTAGCCACAATGCCACTTCCCACACCGGTTCCCAGTGTGATCATGATGAAATCTTTCATGTCTTTAGCAGCACCATACATCATTTCTCCAATCGCGGCTGCATTGGCATCATTAGTGAGAACAACCGGCAGATGAAAAACATCCCGCATCATTTTTGCCAGTGGAATAATTCCTTTCCAGGGCAGGTTTGGGGCATATTCGATGGTGCCACTATAATAATTGCCATTGGGAGCACCAACACCAATACCAATAAACCGGCCTATTCCTCCGGCTTGTTCAATCATGGGCACCATCTTTTGGTGCAATTCTTCAATGAAAGACTCTATGGTATCGTGTTTCCTCGTAGACATGTCACTCGAGAAAAGGAGGTTACCCACTCGGTCAACAATACCAAATTTGGTGCCGGTACCTCCAATATCTATCCCGATTGCTAATTGTTCCATAGTTGGAAATAAGTTCTAGGTTTAAATTCTTGTTGCTCAGAATCGTTTTTGTTCAAAAGCTCAAATTGATTAGTGTCCACCGGCTACTTGTTCGTCAAAGTCAAGCCCCTGTTGAGTCAGTACACGCTTCAATTTAAGTGCCAGCATGGCCAATGCTGCAAAGCAGAGAGCTGCCAACAAATAAGATTGGTGGAGGCCAATGGCACTGATATCACCGATGGCACCCTGTAGAGGAGGAATAACTGCTCCTCCCAAAATCATCATGATTAGGAATGCAGAACCCTGGCTGGTATACTTCCCTAGTCCACCAACCCCCAGTGAGAAAATACATGGCCACATTACAGAACAGCAGAGTCCTCCTGCCATAAATGCATAAACAGAAATAATTCCTTTGGTGAATACACCCACCAGCATAAGTGTCATTGCCAATAATGAAACAGCCAGCAGTGTTTTTACCGGCTTTTCCTGGCCATAGAAAAATACTGCCACAGCGATGGCAATCATGAATGCATAAGCATATAAATCACTAACATCGTTTCCGTAAACCATACTAACAATGAGTACCACGGCAAAAGCCACAAAAGGTATCAATGCCATAGCGATTTTTTTAGTCATACCACTCAGGTTAAACACACTCACGGCACCCGTCCATCTGCCAATCATCAGACTTCCCCAATAGAGTGAGATGTATTTGGAAATTTTACTTTCATCCAAACCTGCATCAGTCAGGTATCCGGGTTGTTTCAACAGTGCGCCAAAATTATTATCAATGGTCACTTCAACGCCCACATAAAGGAAGATGCCCAGCATACCAAAAATCAATTGCGGATATTTCATGGCACCCCATCCATCAGGTTGGCGGATGGCCTGGTTATTGGAATAAAATAAAATTCCCATAACAGAAGCCATGGTTAACAACAGCAGCCATAGTTTAGGAACATTGCTTAGTTGTCCTACTACCACAATTCCAACCAGCAACGCTGTCATCAGCATTAGAGAAGAAGCTGCTTTTCCGGCTTTTTCAAATGCTTCATCATTTTTTCCATCAGGAAGTTTGGAGAAAGCAAAGAAAATAGCTACCGCAGCGAATACGCCGGCAACGATTAAATAAAGTGTATTGATATTGGTAACCGTCACTTCAGCATTGCTGTTGCTGGGGGTTCCAAAGAGGAAATAACTTACAATCAATGGTCCAAGCGTTGTACCCAAAGAATTGACACTTCCCCCCAGATTCAAGCGGTGAGAGCCGGTAGCAGGATCACCCAGCAATATCGCAAAGGGTTGAGCTGCGGTTTGCTGCAGGGAAAAACCAAGCGCGACCACAAAAAAAGATGCCAGGATGGCGGGGAAAGAATTCGCATTCGCGGAAGGGATAATCAACAATGCCCCTACGACTGAAATCAACAACCCATAGATTATGCCCTTTTTATAACCAATCCGGTTAAGAATATCATACCCTATTAAATTGGAAAGCAGGAATAGAATCAGTGATCCAAAGAAATAGGCACCATAAAACGCTGAGCCGATCAATTGCGAAGAAAACTGGCTCAGGTTAAAATGAGTTTTGCAAAAAGGGATGAAGATGCTGTTCGAGGCAGCAATGAAACCCCAAAAAAAGAATACAATTACTAAATTGGCTAGTGCCCCCGTATTGGTAGGCTGGCGGTTGGTTGACATGGCAAGCGTTATTTGACTAGGAACTAAAGTAATATAATTTTCATGATTTTTCATTTTTCCTATTAGAATTTGAATGAATCTAATTTGTTGGTAACTTCCACCTGAAATCGTTTTCATGGAAATAGTTCACCTGAGTGCTGAATGTTATCCGGTTGCCAAAGCAGGCGGGTTGGGTGATGTGGTAGGTGCTCTGCCCAAATACCAGTGCAAGGCAGGTCACATCGCCAAAGTAGTAATGCCCATGTATCGCACACCCTTTCTGTATAACCATCAATGGTCTGTAGACTTTAAAGGGCATGCCAATCTCGCCAATTGGTATTTTGATTTTACCGTTATCAAAGAAAAACACAATACCCTGGGATTTGATCTGTATCTTATTGATATCAATGGTCTGCTCGATCGACAAAAGATTTATGGATATGACGATGACACAGAGCGCTTCACTGCCTTTCAAATCGCAGCACTTACCTGGATGAAAACATGGGAGCACCGGCCTGATGTGGTTCATTGCCACGACTATCACACCGGACTGACCCCCTTCATCATGCGTTATGCCTACGATTTTCAGTCCCTCTCAGGCGTCAAAACTATTTTTACCATCCACAATGCTCAATACCAGGGTTGGATGACTTGGGATAAAAGCCGCTTTATTCCCAGGTGGGACTTATGGAAAAGAGGTATGTTGGAATGGGACAATAATATTAATACACTTGCTTCTGCCGTTAAATGCAGCGACAGGGTTACAACATTAAGTCAGAGTTACCTGGAAGAATTGAAATTCCAATCCAATGGATTGGAAAAATTATTTGAATATGAGCGGGGGAAATGTGTTGGTATACTGAACGGCATCGATAATGAGGTTTGGAATCCTGCAACTGATAAATACCTGCAGCATCATTTTTCCATCAAAACAGTAACAAAGGGGAAGGCGAAAAATAAAGAATTGCTCTGTCATCGTTTTGGTTTTGATGTACAAAAGCCCCTTATTGTTTTCATTGGAAGACTGGTAGGTGAAAAAGCTGCGGAGTTATTGCCCGACGCCATCGCAGGCGCTATTTATCAGTTTGGTCATACTGCCTCTTATCTTATCCTGGGCAGTGGCGAACACCAGGTGGAAGGAAGATTAACCAATATGTTGATGCCATTCTCGGGCACCTTCAATGCTGTAATCGGCTACGATGAAACATTAAGTCATCTCATGTATGCCGGTGCCGATTTTCTGCTCATGCCCAGTAGGGTAGAGCCCTGTGGTTTGAATCAAATGTATGCCATGCGGTATGGTACAGTACCGATGGTCCGTTCAACCGGGGGCTTGAAAGATACTGTAGTTGATATGGGAGATTGGGAAGGCTTTGGCATCCGATTCGACCAGGCAACGACCGATGATATCATATATTCCATCGGACGGGCCATACAGGTATACCGGGATAAGGACTTCCTCCTGCGCATGCGGGAGCGAATGATGCAAATCGACCATAGCTGGGAAAATACGGTTCAGCAGTATGATCATGTATATCGATCCTGACAATAAGTTTACCCCCATTAATAATATCTAATCATATAGTTAACTTTCAGTAAATTGCCCATATGACGAGTATATCCAAAGCAGTAGTAGCAGTGATCCTGGGAGGCGGGGCAGGAAGCCGTTTGTTTCCCTTAACAGTTAGTCGGTCCAAACCTGCAGTTCCCATTGCAGGTAAGTATCGATTGGTAGATATTCCCATCAGCAACTGTATCAATAGTCACATCAACCGAATGTTTGTTTTGACACAGTTCAATTCTGCTTCCCTTAATAAACATATCAAGAATACCTATCACTTTAGTGCTTTCAGTACCGGCTTTGTCGATATTCTTGCTGCGGAGCAGACACCCGATAATCCGGGCTGGTTCCAGGGAACTGCAGATGCGGTGCGTCAATCACTGAGACATATTTCCAACCTGGATTTTGAATATATTCTCATCCTTAGTGGGGACCAGTTGTATCAAATGGATTTCAGTGAGATGCTGAATAACCATACTTCAATAGGGGCCGATATTTCAATTGCGACTATACCGGTTGATGACCGCGATGCACCTGAGTTCGGCATCCTGAAAAGCAACCAGGAAAATCTGATTACCTCATTCATTGAAAAACCAAAAAAGGAACTTTTACCAGAATGGATCAGTGATACAGGTGCTGAGATGCAACAAAAAGGAAAGCATTATCTGGCTTCTATGGGTATCTATATTTTCAGTAAACATGTTCTCTATCAATTGCTGAATGAGGTGCATCCCACAGCGACTGATTTTGGGAAGGAAATCATACCCAATTCTATTACTAAATTTAAAGTCGCCAGCTATCAGTATGAAGGCTATTGGACAGACATAGGAAATATACATTCTTTCTTTGAAGCCAATCTTTCTCTAACAGACGAGCTACCTCCTTTTAATCTTTTTGATAATACAAAGACAGTTTATAGCCGGGCACGCATGTTGCCACCTGCAAAAATTAGCGGTACCACTCTAGAAAAAACCCTCATAGCAGAAGGTTCTATTATACACGCCAGTCGTGTTGAGCAAAGTGTGGTGGGCATTCGCTCCCGAATTGGGCATGGGACAACGGTAGTTAGTACCTATATTATGGGAAATGACTACTATGAGACACTCGATCAAATGGAACAAAACAAAGCCAATGGATTACCCATGATCGGAATCGGTGAAAGATGCTATATCAAGGATGCCATCATCGACAAAAATTGTCGTATCGGAAACGATGTGCGAATCAACGGGGGTAAACATTTGAGCAATACAGACCATAGTCTTTACACTGTAAAAGATGGTATTGTTGTTGTGAAAAAAATGGCGGTACTACCCGATGGTTTCGTTATCTGATAGATAAAAATCAACTCCCAACCTTCAAATTATACTTGCATGTCTACTGCTTATTCAGGCCCTAAGCAAACCCTCAGTTTTTGGCAGATCTGGAACATGTGTTTTGGATTTTTTGGCATCCAGTT
>JBJTJJ010000079.1:0-3750 GCA_046095445.1 Sediminibacterium sp. | reverse complement strand
GAATAAGGGAACGCTACTGATTCAACTATCTTCTTTCCTCATTATTACTGTCACTTGTTTCATCACCTGTTTTGCCTGGTTTGGGGTTGACTTGGTTCAGCATGGACCACAATTCATGGTTGAATTCATAGAGCGTCAGGTGGCACTTTTCAGTACTTCCGATGCTGATCATGGTGAACCTTTTTTTTATCACTGGTGGGTTTTGTTGTTAGGATGTTTTCCGGCCTCAGTATTTTTTATCAGGGGAATCACTATGAAAACCGACAACGATGCACTTCATCGCTTCCATCAATGGATGAATACGCTTTTCTGGGTAACGCTGATAGTTTTTTCTCTCGTTACCACAAAAATTATTCATTACTCATCTTTGTGCTGGTTACCCCTCACTTTCATTGCAGCCAGGTATATTGATCAATTACTTAGGGAAGGACCGTTCAAAATACCCGCTTGGATGAAAGTACTGACTGGAATCATCGGAATTTTCATGGGTATCCTCTTGGCTGCCATTCCATTTATCATGCAGCGGGTCAATGAATGGAAGGATAGGGTAGAAGACCCTTTCGCAAGAGGAAATCTGGAAGCAGCAGTGAGTTGGTATCCCTGGCAGGCTTTCGCTGGATTACTTGTAATTATTGCTACTATTTACTTCTTGTGGAATACTTCTATCAAACGTACCATTCCATTTCTATTTATTGCGGTTTCATTCTCCACTCTTTTTTTTAGTTGTATTTATTTTCCCCTCCGTCGAGGCCATTAGTCAGCGAGCCAATATTGACTTTTTTTCATCCCATCAATATGAAGATTGCTACCGGGAAACATTGGGATACAAGAGTTATGCCCCCTACTTTTATGGTAGAGTAAAGCCCCCTGATAATTCACAAAGACAATTGCTGGAAGCAGTTCGAAACAATGGTTCAACTCAGCCGGATACCCTCAGTACGGCAGAAAAAGAAATCAATTATAAAAATTGGTTGATTCGTGGTCCTATAAATAAGCCGGTTTATTTTTCTGTGAAGATCATGGACAAACCCGCGTATGATACAATTCCTGATTTTCAATTACTAGGAATGAAAAATGGTTTTGTATTTTACCGGCGAGAAGCTGCGATGCCTGAAAGTAATTAGTGCTTGTGTCGGTAGATAACCGGATTGATCCACCCCATTCTTTTCATGAAATAGCCGACGGATACACCCAATACACCAAGACCGTACTTGATGCTCCTGCTCAGATTGATGCTGGATGCCTCATCGAAATATTTAGTAGGACAAGTAACTTCTCCGATTTCGAAGCCGGCATCGAAAATTTGTGCAATCATTTCATTGTCAAATATGAAGTCATCATTGTTCAACTCATAATTCACTTTCTCTAAAACTTCCCGGCTGAATGCCCTGTATCCGGTATGGTACTCACTTAATTTTTGATTCATTAAAATATTCTGGAAAAGTGTCAGTGCCCGATTGGAGATGTATTTGTACATAGGCATACCTCCTCTTAATGCTCCCTTTCCTAAAATACGCGAGCCAAAAACAACCGGATAAAGTCCGTTGGCAATGATACTACTCATGGCCAGGATCAGTTTGGGTGTATATTGATAGTCCGGATGTAACATGACTACGATATCAGCACCTAATTCAAGAGCTTTGTTATAGCAGGATTTTTGATTGCCACCATAGCCCCTGTTTTGTGGATGAGTAATGATATGTCGAATCCCCAATCGTTCTGCCTCCTTAACTGTATTGTCTTTACTGGCATCATTCACAAGGATGATATCATCGACAATATCCAGCGGTATCTCCCGGTAGGTTTGTTCCAATGTCTTCTCCGCATTATAGGCGGGCATCACGACAATAACTTTCTTTCCATTGATCATTGATGTGCAGGG
Organism: Sediminibacterium sp.; assembly: GCA_046095445.1. Taxonomy (GTDB): domain Bacteria; phylum Bacteroidota; class Bacteroidia; order Chitinophagales; family Chitinophagaceae; genus Sediminibacterium. The sequence continues at coordinate 1,868 of JBJTJJ010000079.1, read as the reverse complement.
ATTACTTGTTTTATTCAGATGGCAAAGTTACGTCAATTGCAAGAAATGAAAGTTGTGCTTTGGGTTCAAACTTGTCTACTAGTAGCGACCTGAATCTTTTATTTTTTCTATTGCTAATCTTCAATTTATACTTTCAAAGGTTGCGGATAGTAACCGCATCTTCTGCCAGGGCATTTTTGTAGTAGCTCATACCGGATTCGTGGACATCTATGGTTCCCCTCAATGACCCTTCTTCCAAATCGACTTGCCATGTTTCTGTGACAAGTGGTTGTTCACTTAATTCGTCATAGTAGCTAATGAAGGCTCGATGTTGCTCCAATTCAATGATGGCATATCCATTATAGCCAACTACTTCATTGGCTTGTACTTTTAAATCCGCATGCCTAGGATTGCTTCGTTGATCATGAAAGATTAGTGACTGTCGGTCTGCCCGGTCTGGTTTTGGCTCATCTAGTTCAACTGTATTTCCAAGATTAATTGGCATACCTCCGTGACCAATGCACCTACCAAAGCCTTTTAACAGGTCTTTTTCGGTGTCCACTCCATAAAATGCAAGTCTATGTTCATGGCCCCAAAGCCAGATGAAAGGCCTCGACTCACCAAAAATGGGTATCAATTGCTGTACAATGCGGTCATAAGTTTTCTCGAATGCAGATTTAGGCTGGTGATGGGTGAGTAAGATGATTCCTCTGTTATCGCCGGGTGCAAAAGGCTTGACTTTTTCTTTCAGCCACCGTAAAATTTGGTCGTCTAGTCTCGCATCTTGACCCAATGTTAATTTAATAATCGAGTCTTTCACTGAGTGATAACCGGTATCAAGTCCGATGATGCGCCAATATCTGTTCTCAAGACAAAAAAATCCCGATTCCTGTTTCCAATGGGTTTCACCATCTTTGATTCCCATCTTGGGTAACAATTCTTTAAAGAAACCATCAGCATTGCTAAAATATTCATGGTTACCGGGTATGGCAAAACTTCCCTTGCTTCCCCAGGGCCAGGCACCTTCCGCTCCAAAATTCAATAGTACATCTTTTCTACTGCCAACATAATAGATATCACCCATGTGTATCGTGATATCACAACCCTGTCGATTCAGCAAGTGGCCCATCATGACAGACTCACTTGTGTACGATGCCCAATCCGACAATAATCCGATGCTGCACCTTTCATCCAGAACAGGAAAAATTCCTTGGTGGGCAGCCTGATAGGTACGAAAAGGCTTTTTAGGTGAGAGAATGTATATAATGTAGAAAAACGCTCCAATGGCAAATTCAAAAGCTACTTGCATCTTAAATTTGAAACGCAACCACCCATTGCTGTCCGACATCCATTCCTTGTCTCTTTGTGCTTCCTTCAAATGACTCCGTAAAATACTTCTATTCAGACTTTTGAGATCTTTCCTTTTGTTTATTACCGAATGGTTCATAGCGCAAGTTTTCTCTACAATTTAAAGTTTTTTGGTATAAATATTCATTCCGGTATTTCATTATACAGATAACATGGTATAGTTTCGCACTATGTTTCGCATATTTTTTTATTGCTTTATTTCACTTCCCTTGTTGACAGGGGCACAAACGAAAGAATTGGATTCGGTTGTCGTCAGTGCCAGTTATCTACCTCAAAAGAGCATTTCTACCGGAAGAAATATTATCACCCTGAACAGCGCTGACCTCGCAAAACTTCCTGTTAACAGCATAGATGAATGGCTTCGTTATGCACCAGGAATAGAGATTCAACAAAGAGGTCCGGCAGGGTCTCAATCTGATATCATTATTCGAGGTGGTACATTTCAACAGGTATTAGTGGTAATTGATGGCATTCGATTGAATGATCCACTCACCGGTCATTTCAGCACATATATTCCACTC
>JBJTJJ010000078.1:0-1922 GCA_046095445.1 Sediminibacterium sp. | reverse complement strand
AATATAAGGTTACAACCCTATGTGCTCGGATCTTATGACAGGTATAAAAATTTCCCTGCATCTGTTGTTCCGGAACAAAATAAAATAGTGACTGGTGGGGAGATCAAATGGGCCATCAATCCGAATAATATCCTGGACCTGACTTTCAATACTGATTTTGCGCAGGCGGATGTTGACAGACAAGTCAATAACGTAACGCGATTTTCAGTTTTCTTTCCGGAAAGAAGACAATTTTTTCTGGAAAATGCATCGTTGTTTAGTCCGGGAGTAGGTCCCGCGGAAGATATGTCCGGAGGTTCTATGCGGATTCAGCCTTTTTTCAGTCGCCGCATAGGATTAGACAATTATGGTAATCCCATACCACTGGATGCAGGGGGTCGTTTTGTACATCGCTCTGCAAAAAGAAATTTTGGTGCCATGGCTATGCGACAAAGAGAGAATGCATCTACTCCTGCTACTAATTTTTTTGTTGGCAGGTACCAGGAAAATCTCGGAAGACAGGGACGTGTTGGCGGATTGATGACGGTTAAAAACAATGCGAATAACACCAATTGGCTCGGGGCGGTGGATGGATTTTTTAGATTGAATGAATCTCATTCTATCAGTACGATGCTGGTGGGTTCATCGAATAGTAATGGTGGAAAATCAGGAATGGCGGGATCTGCGCAATATGTGTACACCAATAACCAGTGGAAGATCTGGTGGACCCAGACCTTTGTTACCAAAGATTTTGATCCGGGCTTGGGCTTTGTATCCCGTTCAGATGTGATTGGAACAACCCCAGGGATTTTCTGGTATTACCGGGGAGATAAGCTTCCGATGCGAAAACTAATAAGGGCTTTTGAACCGGGAATCCTCACTGAATTTTATCACCAGGCATCTACCGGACAACTTATCGAGCGACAAATCAACATCAATCCGATTTGGTTCAATTTTCAGAATGGTGGTTTTATTGGCTATTTGATCAATCCTACTTTTCAGCGATTGACAGAAACTTTTGCGCCATTGGGTATAAGAATCGTACCAGGCGCTTATAATTACGTGCAACATCAAATTTACATGAGTACAGACCCGTCCAGGGTGTTGGGATTGAATGGAAACATACAGTTCGGTTCTTATTTTAATGGCAGGCTGAATTCGAGTAATCTAACTCTAAGATTTTCACCATCGCCTCATCTTTCCGTAACAGGAACCATTAACCGGAATTACTTTAAAGAGGTGGGAGATTCCAGTGAAACCAAGAAAGCGGATCTGTGGAGTATTTCCGGAAGATTCGCATTGAATCCGAGGGTACAATTGATTGCCTTTTACCAGAAAAATTCTATCAATGAGCAAGCCAATTACAACATTCGCTTGTCATGGGAGTATCAACCCCTTTCATTCATTTATCTGGTATACAATTCCAGGGCATTTCAGTTACCAACACAAAAAAGACAGACGGATGACCATGTAATTTTAAAAGTGAGTTATTTGCATCAGTTGTAGGAATGGATTTATGTATACAAAAAGGGTGATGATGTTATTCAAGAACTGCTAGGTCCTTAACACAAAATCGATATCAGATTGAGCAATAAAAAATGTCCGAGACTTTCATTTTTAGTTATGCAAACTGAAAGTCTTGTATCGCCCCGTGAAAATCGCCGGACGTTATAATCTGATTTAGTTTAGCTTTTCAAAATGGGCTTCCAGTCTTTTATCTTTCTTATAATAGTCCATTAACAATACCTGCCCTAGTTTACCGGGAAGCACCCAGCTTTATAAAAAAGCCCTCAACACTGCGTGTTGGGGCCTTTGTGCCCTTTGCTGGGAATAGTACAAAAGAAATTATCCGGGATCTTGGCAGTTTCTAACATCATTAATCATATATATTTTCAAGTACAGGAAGTATCCGACCGGTTGCAATTGGTAGAAAAAATTATCTG
>JBJTJJ010000077.1:0-1108 GCA_046095445.1 Sediminibacterium sp. | reverse complement strand
ATAAGCGAGGCGGACTCCTTCTGGCCATAGCTACCCTGCTTATTTGGATCACTCCTGCCTGCCTGCTCATGGGCGGACTTTCCTATCTCCTCGATTACTTCGATGACCAGGGAAAAACCATCCACTGGTTTCGGTTCATGCAGCCGATGGCTATTGGTTTCATTGGGTTTTCTGCCTTTCGGTTCATGGAAGTTTCTGTAACCAACACCATTACAAGGGTGATTATGGTACTTGCTACTATTGGCACCTTTCTGGCTTTCAAAACACCCTGGGTTTTTCCGGCATTGATTGTGATTGCGGGTATTGTCACCAATTTCAGTGATAAACGAATTCCTGAACAAGCCGGTCCCAGAAAGCCGGTACGCTGGGGTAACCTATTGATTTTTCTACTGGTATTTGCCATTGCTGCTTATTTATCTGAGACAGCCAGCAACCAAAACTGGAAGAATCGCCGGGCTTTCAATCTCTTCGAAAATGCCTACCGTTTTGGCAGTTTGGTTTTTGGTGGTGGTGATGTGCTCATACCATTGATGTATGAACAATATGTGACGCGCCCGGAAACAAAACATATTCAAAATCAAAAGAAAGAGGTATTGCGCATCAATCGAGATCATTTCCTGACAGCTTCAGGTGTTGTCAGGGCTATCCCGGGTCCGGTCTTCTCCATCGGAGCATTCACAGGAGGTATGGTAATGCGGGATGATGGGTCAGTAGCACATGCTACAGGTATTGTTATTGGTGCCATCGCTATTTTCCTACCCAGTGCTTTGCTGGTGCTATTCTTTTTTCCTGTGTGGCAATACCTGAAAAAATATGCTGTCATCTATCGGTCGCTGGAAGGAATTCATGCTGCAGTAGTAGGCATCATGGCCGGCTCGACTTGCTACCTGATCATGGATACTTTCTGGTTCCCTTTGTTGCGCTCAGAGCCACTGGCATTTGCCGATCTGGGTATTGTCATTTTCAAGGTTTTTTTGCTGCAATCCCGTCGCATTCAGCCCCCCTGGATTGTGGTAGGATGTCTACTGATGGGGGGATTGCTCTAATCAGTTTAGGCACCACTTATCAAAAATTTCGTATATTGAAGCATGGTAACTATTGCATTGTA
>JBJTJJ010000076.1:0-1629 GCA_046095445.1 Sediminibacterium sp. | reverse complement strand
GTTGTATCAAGGTTGAGGGGCTCTTTATCTATAATACTCAGTTCCTGCAGGAAAATCTTTTGTTCATTGGCATTTTTTATTTGTCCGCTAACAGTAAAAGCGCCAAATTTTTTTTCTGTACAGCTCTGAGAAATAATTGCGACCAGCGCAATGAAGATAATTTTTTTCATAACAGGAGAATGTGGTAAAAGATGATTTATTGGTTGAGTTGTTCTTCTAACAATCGGGTAACTTCCTGGGGATTGGCTTTGCCGGCACTTAATTTTTTCACTTCGCCCACAAATAAACCAATCAGTCCTTTCTTGCCCTTCTTATACTCTATCACTTTTTCCGGCATACGTTGAAGTACTTGATTGATCCAGGTGGTCAGTTCGTCTGTTTCATTGGTTTGTAGCAGGTTCATTTCAACAGCAAGTTGACGGGCATGCTTGTTCGTGCTGATAATGGCAGGTAATAATTTTCCGGAAGCGACTGAGAAATTCAGTTGACCCGACTCCACCAATTCAATCATATCGGCCAATACAGCGGGGCTTATGGGGAAGGAAACATCAGTAGTCGGTTGTTCATTCATCCATTGTTTAATCGGCCCCAATATCCAGTTGGCAATCGCTTTGGGTTGGTAACAGATTTCCAGAGTGGCTTCAAAGAAACCTGCTGTAGCCATGTCTTCGCTCAATTGCCTTGCATCATAGGGTGTGAGTCCTTCTATTTGTAAAAATCTTTCCTGAAGCTGTTGGGGTAGTTCAGGCATGTTGGCGCGCACCTGCGTCAGGAAAGCTTCCGTAATCGTAAAAGGGGCGAGATCGGGGTCGGGGAAATAACGATAGTCGTTGGCTTCTTCCTTGTTGCGCAACGAAAAGGTAGTATCGGTAGTTGCATCGAAACTCCTGGTTTGTTGCTGAATCGAATCGCCCTCCAACAATAAAGTTGTCATTCGGGATACTTCATAGTCTATTGCTTTTTTCAGATGCCGGATAGAGTTAAGATTTTTCACTTCCACTTTGGTGCCGAGTTGGGTGGTGCCTTTGGGGCGAAGTGAGATATTCGCATCACATCGAAGACTACCTTCCTCCATATTGCCATCTGATACCCCCAGCCACCGTACCAATTTCCTGATTTCCGTTACAAATTGTGCGGCTTCCTCTGCAGAAAAAAGATTGGGTTCAGTAACAATTTCTACCAGAGGAGTTCCGGCACGATTCAAATCAATGAAACTGCGTTGCGGATCCTGGTCATGTAAACTTTTGCCGGCATCCTCTTCCAGATGGATGCGGTTCAGTTGTATATCACGGGTACCTGCAGAGGTGGTTATGGTAATGAATCCACCTTTACAGATGGGACTCGTGTGTTGGGAGATCTGGTAACCTTTGGGAAGGTCGGGATAGAAATAATTTTTTCGGGCAAAATAATTTTCTTGCTCAATCTCGCAGTTACAGGCGAGTCCGAGTTGAACTGCCAATGCTACTGCCTGCCGGTTGGTTTTGGGCAGGGTGCCCGGATGTGCGAGTGATATAGCGCTCACCTGAGTATTGGGAGCAGCACCAAAAGAAATACCGTCCCCTCAAAAAAGCTTTGACTGTGTCGCTAATTGGGCATGTATATCCAGTCCAATCACCACCTCATATCCCG
>JBJTJJ010000075.1:0-1654 GCA_046095445.1 Sediminibacterium sp. | reverse complement strand
CCGATGTCGCATGAGCAACTTTTCGGAGGAAGTTGAAATGCTATTTGGATAATAATGGCTAAATTGTGGTTAGAAATGAATCATCCTACCTAAAAATATCCCCATGAAAAATCTACTCCTCATGAGCATAGCTGTCTTCCTGGTTATCGCTTGCGACAGAAAATCTGAAAAGAAAGAAATAAAAGCCGACCCCGACAATAGCTATACTGAAATAAAAGTAGTAGAGGAACTAAGCACGCCCCTTGAATTTGTTGTCTACCCTTCAACTTTGAATCCAACAGATGACCAAATTACTTCTCAACATCTTGGGGAAATTAGAATGGTATGCGGCGTCATTTACAAAGTAAAAATTTCAAAAAAAGAAATACTCATTACCAATGAGGCAGATAATATATTGGAGAAATATACAATCGCCGCAGTGAAAGAATTCGATTATGGTAGTGCCGGAGGCATATTAAAATCTTATGCTGAATATGATGTCATTAACAAAGCTCAGCAAAAAATCAAAATCATACAAATAACCGGAATAGATAGCCGTTATTCTTACATTCAGTTCAAAGAAAACAATAAAGTAAGAATATTTTCAGTACCTACAACACAGGGACCGTTAATGTCTATGGTACCAATAATAAATATACCAATAATTGAACTGGGGCCATGTAAGCCTCCTTTTGAGAAAGGGACCATTAGTATCCGTATCGAGGACCAATAGATGAACTGGAGCGATTTGAGTAAGCTGTTGAGAAGATGTCTATAGCTTCACAAAAAAACTAAGCTCTGCAAAAAATACATTTTTCAGGTTTAGTTCAGAAGAAGGAGTGGAAGGAAATGATTGGATATTTTGCATACCACCCGGTGTGGTTACAGTAATTGTGGTAGTAGTATAAACGGGATTTCGAGGAATAGCCAGTGTTGGAGTAAACGCAATTCCTACACGGGCCGTTTCAAATGTAAAAGGGAGCGAAAGCTCAAAGTCCATTAAGGTCAGCCCTTTATTTTTCACTTTGGTAGCTGCTGAAATTGAACTATTGAGTGGGAATCCGGCACCGGGCCTTTTTCTTACCCTCCTGTTGATAAACCCCTCATAAGAATTGAGCGTACTCCAGTTAGTAGTAAAGGTTGGTTCAAGCGATACCTGATTATCTCCATTGCCAAATTCGAAACTATGTGAAATACCAAGGTTACAAGTTAAGTCCGGGCGATTGGCAAATAATACGTCGATACCTCCTGTCAATTGTAAAAGTTTCAAATCATATCTCAGAAATCCACCAACAAATCCAGTGATATCGCTGGTGATATTGGTACTGGACTCGTTGAACCAACCCTTGTTGGCATACACTTCACCCCCGAATCGTTCAGATGGCTCAAAAGAATATCCAATATCTATGAACGAATAATCTAATCTCCGGTTATTCTTTTCCATTAAAAAAGAAACTGAGCCAACAATATAGAAACCGGACTCACTATAATATCCAATGGTGGGGGTCAGGTAGGGAGTAGGCAAAGAATCCTGCCTGCCGTTGTATACATAATTAGATAAATAACCAACCCCTATTTTCCAATTGCTGGTCTGCTGATCATTCACAGCTTTACTGATAGGATACTGGGCATAAGAAACAGCAGTGCAACAAAGTAGAAATATTGAAGAAATAAG
>JBJTJJ010000074.1:0-6553 GCA_046095445.1 Sediminibacterium sp. | reverse complement strand
TTGTCGCGGCGGATCTCCAATGCGTTAAAAATTTCGGGCAGGGTGTCGTTCGGAAAATGCACGTCAACAACCGCTCCGATGATCTGTTTAATTTTTCCCTTGGTAGCCATTTCAGGTGGTATAAATGAATGAAATAATGTGTATTGAACAGCAGGAAAAGCATTTTTCCAACATGGGCGCAAAGGTAAGGATATGTACCTGAAAAATCAGCAAAACGGAGAATAAAATTGCCCCCATTTGCCCCGAACTGTTTCCCGGGGGGAAGAATGTTATTATCCGCCCCTTTTCAGAGGAAAATCGGCCTCAATTTCAACTAATAACCAATGATGGAGGGGAATTTCGGCCGAGGGGCCTCTGCACTTAGCGTTTCAGTAATTTTCCCAGCAAGTGGATTATACCGGCCAGGCCGATGTTCATTGCCCCGCCCTTTAATTTTTCTTTTGCCTGCTCGGTATTGTCTTCGTTTTGCTTCCTGCCCTTGATCCAATAATAGGCGGCTTGCAACAATTGGGTGATTCCGCTGACCCCCTGCTTACCGGCAACTAATTCCACAATGACCAATCCCGCCTTCTTGTTTAATACAAGCGGTATCTGTCCAGGTTTAGTCACCAGATCCTTTTCTTCCTGGCGTATATGCTGCTGCAGGCGGCCTATTTCTGCTTCCAGGGCCTGCAGGTTGCGTATGGGTAATTTAGATCCGGGTAGTTTCATCGTTTTCCGGTTTTTCTTCCAACAAAGAATCAATCACCTGATCCATGATTTTTTTCTGCAATGGCCGGCGGAACAAAAAGATGAGAATCACTATCAACAGGTAAAAAATAGTCAAGCAGGCAAAGCCCATTTGAACAGAGCCCGTTGGCCCGGCTAACCAAAAACCCAACATGATGCTGGCACTCATCATCACCAAAAAGGATAACATGGCCAGCAGGGTGATAAGGGTAAATCCTGCCGATAAGGCAGCCATTTTTTTCACTGCCTGCAATTGTAACAAGCGCATCCTCTTGAGGAGGTGCTGCTCCAACAGATCCTTGTATTGCTGAAAAAATGAATCGGACTGTTGTTCCATACAAACTAATTAAGCCATGGGTTCCTGTGAACTGCCGGGGGATGTGCCAAACTGTTCTGTCACTTTTCTGGCTTTATCCAGCAAGGTCACCATTTCTGATTCAAAGACTGCTACCTTCACCTTGACATTGTCCAGTAAATCATCGGTCTTGTCTTTGAGATCACTCATCATTTCCTTGCCTTTGTTGGAACTTAGGAAGAGGGTAATGGCAGCGCCGGCTAATCCACCCAGGATCAAACCGGTAATGAACTTTTCTTTATCATTCATAGGGAAAGATTTAAATGTTCCAATGAGATGAAAAGCACCCGTTTAGTTTTTCGTATATTGGTACTGTATTTCACTATAAATATACGATGGAAAATCAGCCCAACCACCGCATCAACCGGTATTTATTTTTAGCAGTGATCATTGTATTTGCCCTGGCATTGCTGTTTAGTTTAAAAGAATTATTCACTGCTTTTCTGGGTGCCATCATCTTTTATGTACTTAGCAAAAGGCCTGCCAACTGGCTCATTTCGAAAAAGAAATGGAGCAAAGCACTTACTGCAACCTTGGTGATTGTTGTTTCGTGTTTCATTTTCCTGATACCTGTGATTCTCTTTGGAGCCATGCTGATCAAAAAGGTACAGGTATTCGGCAGTGATATGGGAAATATCTATGCCACCCTGCGTCGACTTGATGAAGCCATTCAACAACAAATTCATATACGGTTGCTGAGTGAGGACAATCTTCAGCAGGTGCAGCATTTTTTTATTCAATTACTATACTCCGCTTTGAGCGGTGGCCTGAATATGCTGGCCTCCATCACCATGATGTATTTTTTCCTTTTTTTCATGCTGATGAATATCAACCGGCTGGAAGCAGCCATCCTTCATTACCTGCCTTTCAGCAGGAGAAAAATTTTAATTTTTGGTGAAGAATTACAGGCACAAACTTTCAGCAATGCCGTGGGTATGCCGCTGGTGGCTTTTGGCCAGGGCTTTACCGCTTACATTGCTTACCTGATATGTAATGTACCTGATGCAGGATTCTGGGCCATTCTGACAGGTGCTACTTCTGTTTTGCCCATCATTGGTACCGGGATATTTTGGATACCTATTGCCGCTTATCTGATCATGCAGGAACAAACCTGGCAGGCAATTTTTCTATCTGTCTGGGGAGTTCTTGTAATGGGCACCATCGATAATGTGATTCGTTTTATCCTCGCTAAAAAAATGGCGAATATTCATCCACTGGTTACCGTACTGGGCATCATCATTGGTTTACAAAGTTTTGGTATAACCGGATTGGTATTCGGTCCGCTGATCATTTCCTATTTCATCATCTTACTGAAAATGTATTACTCCGACTACTTCGCGCATCCTGTGAGACCGACTCACCAGGAGGAAGCTAGTTTTTCCTGGCCCTTTCAGGGAATCATGCGCAAGGGAGCGCACAAGGTTACTTATCGGAAGAAGAACATGAACAGCTAACTTTAACTCAGGCAGCAGGAATAAATCCAGGCGGCAACTGCAGCACCCACCAACGGACCCGCCACCGGTACCCAAGCATATGGCCAGTCCGAACCATCCTTGCCTTTAATAGGCAACAAAGCATGCATGATACGCGGACCAAGGTCTCTTGCAGGATTGATAGCATAACCCGTTGGTCCTCCCAGACTGAGTCCGATACCCAGCACCAGCAAGGCAACAGGCAATGCATTCAATGCACCGAGCGAATGTTCTGCGGAAGTAATAAATAATATACCTATCACAAATACCATTGTAGCCAATGCCTCCGTCAAAAAGTTTTGCAGGGGATTATTAATAGCAGGTGATGTACTGAAAACAGCGAGACAGGTGGCTGCATCAGAAGTTGCATCCAGATGGTTCCGGTAAATCAACCATACAATGCCTGCACCCAGCATGGCACCCAACAACTGAGCGCTCATATAGAGTGGTAACAGATTCCAGGCAAGCTTTCCTTGCATCGTCAAAGCCAGTGTCACTGCAGGATTCAGGTGCGCCCCACTGGCGGCAGCAGTCATATAGACACCAACAAATACAGCCATGGACCATCCTAAGGTAATAGCAATTAGTCCGCCCCCATTGCCCTTGGTCTTGTCGAGAATTACATTCGCCACTACGCCATTTCCGAGCGTAATGATCATAGCGGTTCCAATCAGTTCAGCTACAAAAGGTGTCATAGATATTTGTTTGAGTGAACAATTTAATTAATAATATAGTGCCTGGCAACTAATTCAAAACTCCTTACCTGTTCTTCCTGCCATTGTTGATCTTGTCCGGTTTCAGCCGCCATCCAGGCAGCAACCCGGGGTGCAGCTTGTAAAGCAGCACGGGCATCTAAAAAGAGTAGGCGGGTTCTGCGTGCCAGGATATCTTCCACAGTGACTGCCAGCTCATGTTGCATGGCATATTTTAAATCTGCCCTGGTATAGGGATATTCCGGATGAATTCTTTCAGCATACGCACTATTTTCCGCTATCCAATGTTTTACTTTTTGTGCTTTGTGTTGTGGGTCACCGATGGGCAATGTTTTAGTCGGACAAGCTTGCTTGGTGAGCTTACCAATGAATGCTGCATTGTCAACAGCATCTTGCGCCATCTTCCGGTAGGTGGTCCATTTTCCTCCTGTGATGGTCACTAACCCAGAAGTACTAATGATTAATGTATGATCGCGCGACAACATAGCGGTATTGCCATTGCCTTCCTGTGTTACCAATGGACGCAGTCCGGCATAGACACTGAGTACCTGCTCCCGTGTAATGGGCTTGCTGCTGTATCTGTTGAAATGCTCGATGATATAGTTAGTCTCTTCTTCCATTGGTTTGGGTTCCAATTCTATTTCCTGCACAGGAGTATCCGTTGTACCGAGCAATACCTTCCCCATCCAGGGTACAGCAAACAATACTCTTCCATCATCTGTCTTGGGTATCATCATGGCTGCTTTTCCCGGAAATATATCCGCTGCTACTACCAGGTGAATACCTTGTGAGGGTGTAACAATGTTGTGGCGATGGGCATCATCTAATTGCAAAATCGAATCCGTAAATACGCCGGTTGCATTCACTACTGATTTTGCTTTCACCTGATAGGTTGCTCCACTGATTTGATCTGTGAAGGAAAGTCCGGTAATTTTTCCTTTCTCATGTTCCAATTGCATCACCTTGCAATAATTCAACAGAATGGCTTGTTGTCTGGCAGCGGTGAATGCAAGTTCTACACAGAGGCGACTATCATCAAATTGTCCATCATAATATAAGATACCACCAGATAGTTGTCGGCTGCGTACGGAAGGCAACCATTCTAATGTTGCTGCTTTGTTCAGTACCCTGGTTTTACCCAGCGACCAGCTACCGGAGAGCAAATCATACATGCGTAGTCCGATGGCATAGTAGTATTTTTCCCACCAGCGATAAGCCGGCACAATGAAGGGTTGCACGAAAGTGAGGTGAGGAGCATTTTTCAACAACCTTCCTCTTTCTTTCAGGGCTTCCATAACAAGTTTCACATTGCCCTGTGCCAGATAACGAACGCCTCCGTGCACCAGTTTGGTAGATCTGCTTGAAGTGCCTTTTCCAAAATCTGCTTGTTCGAGTAAGAGCGTTCTATAACCTCTAGCTGCTGCATCGAGCGCAGTACCCAATCCGGTGGCACCGCCACCGATAATCACCAGATCCCATTCTGCTGTCTGCTGCAACTGCTGCAGCATATAAGCTCTGTTCATGGTGCAGTCAGCATTTTATTGGTTGGCTTCATGACTATTGGTTATCATCATTGGCCCAGTGAATAGTGGCTGACACAGCCCTGTTCCAGCCCCGGGTGAGGTGATTTCTTTGTGCTTCCGACATGAGCGGCTGAAACTCTTTATTGACTTGCCAGAGTTCGGCAATCTCATCAATGTCTTTCCAATAACCAACTGCGAGTCCGGCAAGATAGGCAGCCCCAAGCGCAGTAGTTTCAGTGATGGAAGGTCTCACCACTTTTGTGTTCAACATATCACTTTGGAATTGCATGAGCAGGTCGTTGGCAGTTGCTCCTCCGTCAACACGTAGTTCGCGAATGGATATGCCGGCATCTGCTTCCATAGCTTTTAGTACATCCATGGTTTGGTAGGCAATGCTTTCCAATGCTGCACGTGCGATGTGTGCATCGGAAGTTCCGCGGGTAAGTCCCAACAAAGTACCTCTGGCATGTTGATTCCAGTGAGGAGCGCCCAGTCCTGCAAATGCAGGCACGAGGTAAACACCATCGGTATGCGGTACTTGTGTTGCCAATGCTTCCACTTCAGCCGAGCTCCTGATTATTTTGAGTCCGTCGCGCAACCATTGTACCACTGCGCCTCCGATGAAAACACTTCCTTCCAGTGCGTAGTGGGTTATATCACCAATTTTCCAGGCGATGGTAGTGAGCAGGTTATTGGAAGAAGGTACGATCTGTGTACCTGTATTCATCAACATGAAACAACCTGTGCCATAGGTATTCTTAACCATACCCGGACGTGTACACATTTGTCCGAATAGGGCAGCTTGCTGGTCTCCTGCTATGCCTGCGATGGGAACGGATTGTGCTGTGAGAATCTGGTCGGTATATCCATAAACTTCGCTGCTGCTCCTCACTTCCGGTAAAACTGAAGGGGGTATTTGCATCAATTCCAACAGTTCATCATCCCAGGTAAGTGTATGTATATTGTAGAGCATGGTTCGGCTGGCATTGGAGACATCTGTAGCATGCACTTTTCCATTGGTCAATTTCCACAATAGCCAGCAGTCAATCGTTCCGAAACATAGTTCACCTTTTTCTGCTTTGGCACGTGCTCCGGGCACATGGTCGAGTAACCATTTTAGTTTGGTGCCGGAAAAATAAGCGTCAATAACAAGGCCCGTTTTTTGTCTAATGGCATCCATCCTGCCTTCTTGCTTCAACTGATCACAGTAAGCAGCGGTGCGCCTGTCTTGCCACACGATGGCATGGTGCAGCGGCTGACCTGTTTGGCGGTCCCAAAGCACTGTTGTTTCGCGTTGGTTGGTAATGCCGATGGCTGCAATATCTTTCATGGAAAGATGCGCCTTGATTACAGCTTCTGCGGCAACACCCAGTTGGGTACTCCATATTTCTGAGGCATCGTGTTCAACCCAGCCCGGCTGGGGAAAAATCTGCGTGAATTCCTTTTGTGCAACGGATTTGATATTGCCCAACCGATCGAAAACAATTGCCCTGCTGCTGGTAGTCCCCTGATCAAAAGCCAGGATATATTGACTCATGCGAAAATGATTTTCAACAAGATACCATTTTTTCCTGCGCAATGTAAAGGCATCAATGAAAAGAAAAAAATCGGGAGCGGTTTTTTATCGGCTATCGCCGGAATGGAATTACTTTCTGCTCTTTAACCAGACCTCCGGATCAATGGGCATACTTTTTTCATTCATAATCATGAAGATCAGCGAACCTTCCCCATCAATGGATACGCCGGAGCGGCCCAAAACCG